>NZ_JBJMQP010000117.1:0-82228 GCF_045802625.1 Hyalangium sp.
AGTTCACCTTCGGCGAGGGAGATCTCATCGACGCGGAGGCCGAGGGTCCGGACTACACGGTGATCGACTCGCGGCCCGAGATCCAGCACTCGAGCCTCATCCGCGTGCGCGCGAACTTCGACGCCGAGGTGATGCACTCGGCCGAGCAGTTGTAGTCCTCCGCCTTCCTGAAGCGGGGCATCCCGCGTCGCGAGCAGGCTGAGCCCGGAGGTTCCATCGGGCTCGGGAGATGTTAGGTTGCGCCGCCGTGCCGCGCATCAGAGCGCGCCGAGCGTCTTCGGGTTCGCCATGGCGGTCCACCCGAACAACCCGGACATCGCCTGGCGAGTGCCCGCCATCAAGGACGAGCGGCGAGTCCCCGTGGACGCCTGCGTCGTCGTCTCTCGAACGCGCGACGGAGGCCGGAGCTGGGAGGTGCTGCGCGAGGGGCTGCCCCAGGAGCATGCGTATGATCTCACGCTGCGCCACGCGCTCGACGTGGACGCCACGGGAGACAGGCTCGCGTTCGGCAGCACGACCGGCTCGCTCTGGGTGTCCGAGAACGGCGGGGACTCCTGGGCGCAGGTCTCCGCGCACCTGCCCCCGGTCTACGCAGTGCGCTTCGCCTGAGTGACTCTGCGGCGGCGAACGGAGCCGCCGTCAGTCGTGGGCCAGGTAGCGCACGGCGCTGGAGCCGAAGATCTGCTCCGGCGCCTGCTGCTGGCCTCGCGGCGCGTACGCGCTGGCCAGCCGGAGCTTCCCGTCCGGCCCCAGCGGCCCCGGCTCCACCACGGCGAAGCGCGGGCCCACGGGTGTGTCGGCCATGGCAATGACTGGCAGCCCTCGCGCGGTGGCCTCCATCAGGGCACTGCCCGCCACGACGCGCCAGCCTCGTGAGGGCGCGGTCTCGTTCAGCCACTTCCACAGCTCCGCGGGCGTGCCCGGCCGGAAGAGGCCCGGGGCCCCCGCCGGGAAGGCGTGCTCCAGCGTGGTGTGCAGGGAGTTCATCACGTCGAAGACGAAGAGGTGCCCGGCCTCGCGCGGCTCCACGGCCCGAGGGGCATAGCGGGGGTGGGTGGCCACCGCGTACTGGTTGATGACGTCCTGCGTCTGGCTCACCGTGCGCTGCCCCGGATAGCTCTGCACGGCCGCCACGAGGAGCTGCTCGGAGGCCCCCTTGTCCCGCCCGGACTGCTCGAGCAGCTTGTTGAGCTTGTTGGCCCTCAACATCACCGAGGTGGAGAGGCCCGGCTTGCGCGGAGCATCGTCGGCTGCCGGCTTCTGCTTCGGGGCGGGCCTGGGCTCTTCCGCGGGAGCGGCCACCGGGCGCTGGGGAGCCGGAAGGTTCTGGACCACCGCGGGGCGTGGGCCCGTGCCACCTGTCCTCGGGCTGCTGCCAGGGGACTCCACGGCCGCGACGCCTGGGGGCTTCTGCACCCCCGGGGCCGCCGGCACGGGAGTGGTGCGCGGCGCGGGACGGTGGAGCTCCGCGGGGCTCGGAGGAACCTTGGGCGCCCGTTCGGGGTCTCTTACGGGTGTGGAGGTGACCTTCTCTTTGACGTCCTCCGTGACAGGCAGGCGGATGGGCCGCATGGGCACCGTCGGTGCGCTGGAGGATTCTTCTGCCTTCCCCACGCGAATGGGCCTCATGGGCACCGTCGGCGCGCTGGAGGATTCTTCTGCCTTCTCCACGCGAATGGGCCTCATGGGCACCGTCGGCGCGCTCGACGCCCTGTCTGCCGGAGCGCGAGGGTTCGACTTGCGAGGCTCCATGGGACGCCGGGACGCCGGTGGCGGCGACACCTGTAGGGGGACCGCCTCCACCTTGAGCACGGTCTTCGTCTCGGCGCCCGGAGGGGCCTCTCGCGAGCTCTTCGGGGCGGAGGAGGCCGCCGCCTGCTCGCTCCCTTTGGGCTCAGTTGGAGGGCCACGCGGAGGCGAGTTGTCCTGTCCCATCGAGGGATACCTCAAAGATCACGGTGAAGTGCTTCACCCACCATCGTACCGGGTATGTCCGGGCTCGCGCCAACGCAGTCAAGCACTCGCGGGTGTCCATTTCTGGGACGGAAGTTCCCGTTTCTGGGACGAGCAAGCAGGCCCGCGGGTACTCGTCTCCGCGCCGGTGAGCGCCCCCCGAAAGCCGGGCCTGTCTGCTTGGAATGATGCTCTGCGTTGTGTGATATTCGCCGTGACAATTCAGTCCGCTGTGGGGGGGCTCAAGCACCACCAATGGTTGAGACCCAGGCGGCATGCGGCCTCCATGCCCGGGTGAGTGCCAACTACCTATGAATCAACCCATGCGCAGCTTGCTGAAGTGCTCCCAGTGCGGAGCCATGCTGCCTCCAGGTTCCACGGTCTGCCCCCGTGACGGTGCGCGCGCCGTGGCGGACAACCCCTTCGTGGACGAGGCCACCGTCCGCAGCCCCTCGGCGGGCGCCCGCGCCAACGGCAAGACCCCTCCAAGCGGCGTCATGCCCCAGCCGGCTCCCGCCCAGGCCGAGCCGGACGAGGACGTGGACGAGAAGTCCTGGGAAGCGACGGTGTCGCGCGACGTGCTGGTGGGCAAGAAGCTGGGCGACTTCGTCGTCAAGCGCCGCATCGGCGCCGGCGGCATGGGCATCGTCTACGAGGGCGAGCACCCCATCATCGGCCGCAAGGTGGCCATCAAGATCCTGCGGCCGGAGTTCTCCGAGGGCGCCAGGGATCTGATCGCCGAGGCCCGCGCGGCCAGCGCCATCCGCCACCGGGGCATCATCGACGTCTTTGGCTTCGGCACCATCCCGCACATTGGCCAGTACCTGGTCATGGAGTACCTGGAGGGCACGCCGCTCGACGAGATCATCTCCCAGCGCGCCCCCATGCTGGAGGTGGAGGTCATCGCGCTGCTGGACGAGCTGCTCGCCGCGCTCGGCGCCGCCCACGCCATGGGCGTCATCCACCGCGATCTCAAGCCGGGCAACATCTTCGTGGTGCGCGACAGCGGCGGCGGCGAGTCGGTGAAGGTGCTGGACTTCGGCCTGGCCAAGCGCACCGAGATGCCCCATGGCACCACCCCGCAGACCCGGGGCAGCATGATCGTCGGCACCCCCGAGTACATGGCGCCCGAGCAGGCCACGGGCCAGTCGGTGGGCCCGCATACGGATCTCTACGCGGTGGGCGTCATCGCCTTCGAGATGCTCACCCGGCGGCTGCCCTTCGAGGGCACGTCGGCCATGGCCATCGCCATCCAGCACGTGCAGGCCAAGCCACCGGCGCCGTCCACCTACGTGGATCTGCACCCGGATCTGGACGAGCTGGTGCTGCGGCTGCTGGCGAAGACCACCGACAAGCGCCCCACATCCGCGGAGGCGGTGCGCCGCGAGCTGAAGCAGATCTCCCGGCTGCTCGCCGACGGCGCCACGCGCCTGGAGCCGTCTCCGCGGGGCGAGAAGCCCTCCGACGAGCTGCCGAACGTGCGCCCCGAGCGCTTCGCCGCGCCCGCGCCTGAGCGTCCCGCCCCCAGGAACCCGCGGCCGGCGGCCGAGTCCATCACCGTCACACGCAAGACGCCCGGAACGGGCGAGACTCCCGTCAGCCAGCCGCGCCTGGCACCCCTCACCCGCGAGCCTGCGTCCGCCCGTCCCGCGCGAGTGGGCTCCGGGACGTTCCAGGCTTCCGCCGATCCCGAGCCGCGCGCCTCGCCTCTGAGCACCGAGCGGGTCCCCGTCATCCGCCCCAACCGGCTGCCGCAGCTCGCGGTGGCGGGAGTGATCGTCGCGGTGCTCGCGGGCCTGGGCATCTGGGCCCTGCGGCGCGGAGACACGCCCACCCCCGTGCCCCCCACCGTGGTGGAGGCCCCTGCCAACCCGGACAAGCCCATCAAGCCCACGCCCCCGGTCGTGGACTCACACCCGGCGAATCCCCCGGTGACGAATCCCCAGGTCACCGTGACGCCGCCCGGGCAGACGGTGAAGCCTCCGCAGACCCCGGAGACGACCCAGCCTCAGAAGCGGCCCGGAGAGCACCCGGAAACTGTCATGGCGACCAATCCCTCCCACCCCAAGAACAGGCCCGGGCACGTGGGGACTGGCGTCTTGCGCATCATGTCGCTCGCCTGGGCGGACATCACCGTGGATGGGCAGGAGAAGGGCCGGCTGCCGCGCGACAACGATCTGATCCTGCCCGTGGGCAGGCATCGGCTGCTGCTGCGCAACCCCGGCTTCAAACCCTACGAGGCCACCATCACCATCACCGCCGACGAGACGACGGAACACAAGGTGACCTGGCAGAGGGCTGACCCTGCCGACGAGGGGCAATGAGAACCACCGTTCTGCTGACCTTGGGGTGGACGTTGTTCATGGCGCTCCCAGCCCACGCGGAGCTGCGCGGCGTGGCGCTCTACGAGCGCGGGGACTACGTCCGAGCACGCAAGGAGCTCACCGCGGAGCTCAACTCGCCTGGGCTCTCCAAGGAGGATCGCGTCAAGGCCCGGCTGTACCTGGCGGCGGCGCTGTTCGCCTCGGGCGCGGAGGACTCCGCCCGGCTCCAGCTGGAGGAGCTGTTCGTGTCCGCGTCCACGGTCCAGGTGGATCCCATCCTCTTCCCGCCAGACTTCGTGGCCCTGGCCGAGAAGGCCCGCCAGAACGTGGAGGCGCAGCGCCAGGAGGCCGAGCGCCAGAGCCAGGAGGCCGAGCGTCAGCGCCTGGAGGCCGAGCGCAAGGCGCGAGAAGAGGCCGAGGCCCGGAACAAGCCCCCTCCCCCTCCAGAGCCTCAGGAGGAAGAGGAGCCCAGCGCGGTGCAGCTGCGCCCGGAGCTCTTTGGCTTCGCGGATCCGGTGGGCAAGGGAATTGGCCTGGGTGGCGGGCTGACGCTGGGGCTGGGCTCGGTGGATCTGAACGCGCACGTGCTGGCAGGAAAGAAACCCGGCGTCGGGGCGGAGGTGGGGCTGCTGCTGGGCAGCGGCACGGTGCAGCCACGGCTGGCGCTGCGTGCCACGGCCGTGCCGGGCTTGTCCGCCGTGGGTGGCGGAGCGGTGGCGGGGCTCCGGCTGGCTCCCTCCGGCAGCCTCACCTTCCTGCTGGACGTGGGAGCCGAGTACCTCAAGCTGGGCTCCCAGTACGAGTCCGCCTACCACTCCTTCGTCCTGACCGGCTCCGCGGGTGTGGGCTTCAATCTGCTCTAAGAGGATCTTCACTGTGTCCATTCACCTTCCGCGGAGCGCCAGGCTGGCCGCCGCGCTCGTGTCGCTGGCCGCTGTCACCCTCCCGCTGACCGCGAAGGCCCAGGTGGCCGCTACTCCTCAATGGAATACGTTCCTCGGTGGTGGCGGCGATGACCGCATCACGGCCATCGTGCATACCCAAGGCGACGAGGTCATCGTCGTCGGCGTCACGACTTCCCTGAGCCTCGAGCCCACTCCGTCGCCTTCGGGGAGCAAGACCGATCAAGACATCTTCGTCGCCCGCTTCGATACGAGCGGGGCCCTCCTGTGGAAGCAGGTGTTGGGAGGCTCGGGACAGGATGTGCCCGCCGCCGTCGCGGTTGACCTTCAGGAGCGGGTGTACATCGCGGGTAAGACCAGCTCCGTTGCCGCGACCGTCACGAACGCAGGCACCTTGTATGGCGCCAATTCGTCAGGGGATGACGCCTTCCTGGCCCGGTTGCAATTCAACGGAAGCCCCGACTGGTTCATGTACCTGGCAGGCAGCGGAGCGGACGCCGCCACGGGCCTGACCGTCATCCACGTCAATGACGTCATCACCCCGGCGAACAATGTCGCGGTCGCCTATGTCTCAGGGGTGACGACCTCGCCTGGATTTCTCGGTGGAGCGAACACCGCCGGTGCAGCGGATGGCTTCGTGACGGCGGTGGACTTCAGCACCACGCCCTCGCTCAAGTGGCCGGGCAAGACCACGCTCGTCGGCGGTACCGAGGTGGACCGGCTCAACGGCATCACCCAGGACGGGATCAAGCTGCTGGTGGTGGGAACGACCGCGTCCACGACGCTCCCCTACGACTCCTCCATCCTCTCCAACACCTTCCAAGGCGGCAGCGAGGATGCCTTGGTGGGCAGGCTGGACGCCAAGACGGGCGCGCTGGAGTGGCTGTCCTATGTGGGAGGCAACGGAGACGATGAGGGCAACGCCATCGCGCTGATTACGGCACCTCGGCAGATCGCGATCGCAGGCAGCACCCTGTCCACCAACATCGGCCCCACGCCGCCACTCGCGAAGAAGAACGCCTTTGCCGCATGGATCGCCGACGGCGGGCCTCTCAAGCGGATCCAGGTGTTCGGAGGCAGCGACGATGACGAGGCGCTGACCATCGCGGCGGATAGCGGCTATGGGACTACCTACATCGGCGGCAGGACGCTCTCCTCGGACTTCCCCTCCACCACCAGCAGCCACGCGTTCGACACCTCGTTCCAGCAGATGGAAGGCTTTGTGGTCGCGCTCTCCCCAATCGGAGGGAGTGGCTGGTCCTCCTTCGTTGGCGGACCGGGCGCGGACGAGGTCACCGCCCTCAGTGTCCATGCGTCGTCGAAGCTCGCCGTCGGCATGCAAACCGCATCGTCCACGGGGTTGCCTTCCAATACCCAGGCCCAGTCCTATGACACGAGCTTCAACACGCCCACGGATGGATACGTCGCGTCCCTGACCCTGGCGGACGTCGTGCCGCCCAACGCTGGCCAGGCGAAGGTGAACGACCGCCCGGTTCTCGATGACACCCCAGACGACATCGACGACACATCCTCCACCGACACGATCGCCGCCAACTGGAGCGGATTCACGGGCAGCTCGCTCACCTACGAGTGGGCCATTGGGACCCAAGCTGATCCTGTGGCGATACGGCCCTTCCGTTCGGTAGGCACCGCGACTCATGCCATGGACTCATCGCTGTCCCTGGCACCAGGGACTCGGTACATCGTCACCATTCGAGCCCAGGACGCCTATGGGCTGGCCGCGGTCGCCTCGTCCGACGGAGTGCTGACCCCTGGCACTCCTCCTGACACCGATGGGGGAGTGGATGGCGGCACGGAGATGGACGGCGGCACGACACCGGACGGCGGCACGACACCGGACGGTGGCACGGCGACGGATGGCGGCACGGTGACGGATGGCGGCACGGGTGGCCCGGACGGTGGTGGCGGCGGAGACGATGGCGGCACAGGCGGTGATGACGGCGGCACGAACCCTGACGATCTCAAGTCGCCCGTGGGCTGGGGGTGTGCCTCGGCGGGAGGAGCGGCCCTACCCCTGCTGATCGGCCTGATGGCCTTGATGCTCGCGGCGCGCAGGTTCAGCGCTTCGAGGCGGTGATTTACGCAGCTGCGTCCTGCACGGCCCGGCGCAGCGCCGCCTGCGCGAGCAACCGTGTGGAATCGAGCGTCGGCAGCGGAGAGTTCGAGTCGCTCATGATCAACGGGACCTCGGTGCAGCCGAGGACGACGGCATCACAGCCTTCGGCGCTCATCCGTCCGATGACCCGTTGAAAACAAGCGACCGCCTCGGGCTTGAAGACGCCGTACACCAGCTCCTCCATGATGAGGCGGTTGAGCTCTTCGCGCTCGGTGGTGTCCGGACGCACGTACTCCAGTCCGCGCGCCGAGAGCTTCTCCGGATAGATCTCGCTCTCGACGAGCCACCGCGTTCCGGTCAGGCCAATGCGCCGGAACCCGCGCTCGACCGCCTGTGCGGCGACGACCTCGGCGATGTGCAACCAGGGGCGCGGTGACCGGGCTTCAACGTAAGACAACGCCTGGTGGATGGTGTTGTCGGGGCAGATCAGGAAGTCCGCACCGATCTTCGCGAGCTTGTTGGCGGACGAGAGCATCAGCTCCCCCACGCCCTGCCAGTCGCCGCGGTAGATGCACTGCATGTAATCGGCGAGCGAGTGCGTGTGCATCGAGACCTCGGGATGAGCGTGCGGCCCGAGAAACCGCGCGCCTTCCACGCAGAGGGTCCGATAACAGAGCGCTGCGCCTTCGGCCGAGCAGGCCACAATGCCGATGTGTTGGGGCATGACGATCAGGCTGCCATAACACGGCTCACTTGCGAGCAGCCGCCGACCGCTCACGCACGGCCTTGAACTCCGACCCCTGCTTCCACTCCGGCCAGCGGTCCGTCGAGGCCAGCTCTCGGCCAATCTCATAGAGCAGTTGCACATCCTGGGCGGCGCCCCGCAGATCCCAGTCGGCGCTCCACTTGTCACAGGGCTGGTGGTAGCAGCGCGCGGTGTAATCAGCGACCCAGCGATCGCCGGCCTCCCGGCCACCGTTCACCAGCTCCTGACCGCCGCCCAGCCCCATCAGCAGCAACACCGGCACGCCTCGCCGAGCCAGCGAGAAGTGGTCGGCGCGATAGAACAGGCCCCGCTCGGGCTTCGCATCCGGCGTGACGGTCCGCCCCTGCCGCTCGGCGGCCTTGGCGAGCGCATCCTCCAGCTCATTCTGGCCCTGGCCCACCAGCACCACATCCCGGGACGGACCCGCCGTCTGCAGGACATCCATGGTCAGGTTCGCCACCAGGGTCTCGAGGGGCTGGAGCGGATGGGCTCCGTAGTATTCCGAGCCGAGCAAGCCCGGCTCCTCTGCCGTCCAGGCGGCGAACAGGATCGAGCGCGCGGGCCGAGGCCCCTGCTGAAACGCGCGAGCGATCTCGATCATACCCGCCACGCCAATCGCATCATCCACGGCGCCGTGGCGGACCTTGTCGCCCGAGGCGTCCGCGGGACCCAGCCCATAGGCATCCCAGTGGGCTCCGTACATGATCGACTCACCGGGGCGCTGCGCTCCTGGCAAGCGGCCCATCACGTTGTGACTGTCGGCTCGCGTGTGGGTCAGGCTGTAGTCGGCCGAGAGGCTGGCGCCCTTCAAGGGAACGGGCTCGAAGCTGGCCTTGCGCGCCTCGGCCTTCAGCTTCTCGAAGTCCAACCCCGAGCGGGCGAACAACGCGACGGCGGCGTCACGCTGAATCCAGCCCTGCATCAGGACCTTCTCCTTGTCTGGCTGGGCCCGGACAATGTCGAAGCTCTGGCCGTGGCCCGCGGTGATCGTTGACCAGCCATAGCCCGCACCCGGCGTCTCGTGGACGATCAGCGCTCCGAGGGCGCCTCGCCTCGCCGCCTCCTCATACTTGTAGGTCCACCGGGCGTAGTAGGTGGCCGCCTGCCCTCCGAACTTTCCTCGGACGGGCTCGCCCTCCTGCGCCTCGAAGTCGGGATCATTGATCAGGAAGACGGCGATCTTGCCCCGCAGGTCGGCTCTCTTGAAATCATCCCACCCGCGCTCCGCCGCCGAGACGCCATAGCCGACGAACACCAGCGGAGCCTTGTCGATCTTCACCCGCTCCACGGGACGCTGGGTGTTGACCATCACCTCCTGGCCCTGCCGCAGCGAAGCCGTCTTGCCTCCCGTGGTCAGCTTCAGGGTGACGGTGTCCCCCATCTGGAAACGCACCAGCGGGACCTTCTGCGTCCAGCCGCCGTTCTCGCCAGCGGGCTCCAGGCCCACCTCCTTGAACTGGTGGATGAGGTACTCCAGCGTCTTCTCCTCGCCCGGCCCGCCCGGCGCGCGGCCCATGAGCTCATCCGCGGCGAGCACCTTGACGATCCGCGACAGCCGCGCCGGCTCAATGGGACCCGAGCCCTGGGCCCGCACCGCCCCCGAGCCCAGCAGGAGGGTGGCGGCAAGGGCGTGGAGAGAGGCTCGCTTCGAGGCGTTCCAGGCAATCATGGGGGCGACCCTAAAATGGGCCGCGCGGCCTGGAAAGGTGACACGCCTGGACGGCAGCGCTGAAGGAGCGCCCCGGGCTCTTGTGATAAGGGCCTCGAAACATGGCCCCTCCCCGCCGCCCCGGGCGCCCGCTGGCCCTCAAGGCCCGCCAGCGCACGCCGGGCCACCACTACAACGCCAGCTTCCTCTCGGCCGCCGACCGCGCGGAGGTGCTCGTCTGGCTCGCCACCCTGAAGCCGCTGTGGGAGGAGCGCTACTCGAAGCACTTCCCTCCTCCGCCGGGCCAGACGCAGCGCCGGCTCCTGCGCCCCGTGTACTGGCTGGGCAACTGGCAGTTCGCCTGCCTCGACTACTACCGCCCGCCCAAAGGGGTGAAGGATCGATGCGTGCGCGCCGAGCCCTTCCCGCCCGTGCTCCAGCGCCAGGTGGAGAAGATCGAGGCGCTCGCGCGCCGCATGTTCCGCGGGCCGGACATGCCCGCGCGCTGGCACCTCAACACCTGCCTGGTGAACTTCTATGGCAACCGCCTGGAGGACGGACGCTGGGTGGACACCGCTCGCGTGGGCGAGCACAAGGACTTCGAGCCGGGGCCGGTGGCCTCGCTGTCCTTCGGCGAGCGGGCCCTCATCCAGTTCGTCACCTCCACCCGCCCGGGCGAGCGCGACGCGGTGGTGCTCGAGCAGTGGCTCGATGACGGCTCGCTGGAGCTCTTCGGCGGCGCGCAGTGGAAGGAGCAGACCTTCCACCGGGTGCAGCGGGTGGACACTCGCGCGGGGCACCTGCTGCCGCCCGAGCTGCCCGACTTCCAGACCCGGCGCATCAACCTCACCTTCCGCTACGTGCCGGACGAGCACGTGACGCCCTTCGCCGCGCTCTCCCCCGAGGCCCGCGAGGACGTGCGCCCCTACATGCGCACCCTGGCCGAGAGCAGCCCCTTCTTCCGAGCCGAGCTGGCGCGCGAGTCCACTCACTGACAGAGCGCATTACGGGTTAACGTACCGCGCCCTCCCGCGTCACCCGAGCGGCGCTGGAGGCTCATCCGCACCGAGAAATCCCCCGAGCTCGGAAGCAAGGAAGCTCCCCATGCGTCTGGCGCTGTTCACTGGCTTGTTGACCCTGCTGCTCGCCGCCCCGGCGCTCGCCATCACCAATGGCGTCGCGGATGGCAACACCCACCCCAACGCGGGCGCGTTCGTCGCCGCGGACTGGCTGCGCCCCGGACAGAAGGATGTGTTCTGCTCGGGCACGCTCATCTCCCCCACCGTGTTCCTGACGGCGGCCCACTGCACCTCGTATCTCGAGTCGCTGGGCATCTCCCAGGTGTGGGTCACCTTCGATGAGAAGTTCAGCTCGAAGGCGAAGCTCTACCCGGGCCACATGTACACCCACCCGCTCTACGGTCATGACGAGCATGATCCGCACGACATCGCCGTGATCGTCCTGGATCAGGCGGTGAAGGGCATCACCCCGGCCCGCCTGCCTCCGGCGGGCCTCTTCGATCAGCTGAAGGCGGCGGGGACGCTGTCCAGCCAGCTCTTCACCAACGCGGGCTACGGCGGCCAGGAGCGCGTGATTCAGCCCGGCGGCCCCGTGATCGGCTACAACGATGCGCGCGAGTACTCGGTCTCGTCGTTCAACGCCCTCAACGACTACTACATGCGCCTGTCGCAGAACGCGGCCACCGGCGACGCCGGCACCTGCTATGGCGACTCGGGCGGCCCGCAGTTCCTTGGGGCCGGCAGCAGCGAGCAGAACATGGTGGTGAGCACCACCATCACCGGTGACTCGCAGTGCGTGTCGACCAACGTCACCTACCGGCTCGACACGGCGTCGGCCCGGAACTTCCTCGCCCAGTTCGTCACCCTGCCGTAAGGCCGCACGGCCTCCCGGGCTTCGGCCGCGCCGCGTTCAGAACGGCGCGGCCAGTCCCCAGCGGATGGCCAGGGGGCGTGTCACGGGAAGGCAGCCTGAAACGCCGTGCGCGCCTGCCCCTCCTCGCCGGTAACGCCCACCACCAGCCGCTCGGCGCAGGCGGCGAACTCCTTCTGCAAGTCCGCAGGCGAGACCGCCTGAAGGAAGCCGGGCCTGCCCGTGACGGCCGTGGCGTCCCAGCCCAGCACTCGCGCATCCAGCAGCGCCTCCACCCAGTCTCCCGAGCTCGTGAGCGCCACGGCCTGCTCCGCGAGGAGTCGGCTGCGCGCACTCTCCAGCTCCTTCACCGGCACGCCCTGCTGTGCATACGAGGTGAGCGCCGCACGCGCCGCCGTCATCGCGGGCGCCAGCTGCGCGGAATCCACCACTCCCTCCAGCAGCAGGTGGGCCGCGCCGCCGCGCGCCATGGATACCCGCGTCTGGAAGCCATACGTCGCTCCCATCTGCTCGCGGACCTGGTGCCACATGCGAGTCCTCAGCACCGCGGCCATCAACGCATAGCGCGCCGCCGCCTCGGGAGTCACCTCCGGCAACCGGCAGGCAAGCTGTACGTGCCCCTGCGTCGCGCCAGGACGTGGGGTGATGATCTCCTGGGGCCGCGGCGAGGGCTTCGTCAACGCCGGGGGCGGAGGAGCCTCCACCGGGGCGCTCTTGCCACCCCAGCCAGTCAGGTACTCGCGCACCAGCGGCAGCACCTGCTGCGGCTCGAACTCACCGGCAATCACCACCACCGCGTTCGAGGGGCGATGCACCTGGGAGAGCCAGCCCTCCACCTCCCCCTGCGTCACCTCCTCGAGCTGCTGGGCCGTGGCGGACTGGCCGTAGGGGTGATCGCCGTAGAGCGCCCGCTGCAGCGCCCGCTCCGCCCGCACCTCGGGGTAGGCGTCCTCCACCTTGCGCCACGGCAACACGTTCTCATGGAAGAAGCGCAGGACGTCGAACTCGGTCCCCATGCTGGACAGCCTCTCCCGGAGGATCGCCAGCATGTTGCCCACGTTGCCCGCGGCGCCCGCCAGCCTGTAGCGCAGATGATCCCGGAAGAGCCGCTCCGAGCTGCGCAGGCCGAAGTCCCCCGGGACGCCCTGATACTCGGACTTGGGGAAGGAGACCTCCGTGGCCAGCTCCGCCACGCCGGGCTTCCCGCTCACCTCGCCCCCGCCCAGCGCCACCCCCACGCTCACCAGCGGAAGGCCCGGCCGAGGCGCCAGCAGCACCTCCAGGCCGTTGTCCAGCCGCACCGAGGTCACCGCCGCGGAGTTCGTGAGCGCCGCTGGCAGCGGCCCCTGCACCACCGCCACCGCGCCATCGTCCGGCGGCAACTCCGCGACGGACTTCAAGGCCGGCACCCCGCTCTCCCCAGGCTTCACCAGGAGCATGCGAGCCCGATCACGCTGGAGCCAGTGGTAGGCGAAGTCCGTCACCGTGGCGCCATCGATCGCCGCCAGCGCCCCCTGGGTGCGCCCGTAGGCCCGAGCATCCAGCGAGAAGTGGGTCAGCTCGGCCCGGCGCACCGCTCGCGCCAGGAGATCCTCGGACTCCAGCGCCATGCCGATGACGACGCTGCGATGCATCCGCTGGAACGAGAGCTGCCGCGCCAGCACGTCCCCGGCCCCGCTCTCCGAGTTCCACGTCCGGTAGACCTGGTCCAGCACCGTCTCGGCCGAGCGCTCTGGATGCTCGCCCGTGTTGAGCACCACGCGCACCAGCAGGAGCGAGGCGCGCGTGCCCGGAACGAGATCCGTGTCGATGCCAGTGATGTCCCCGTCCTGGAACAGCGCGTGGCCGAGCTCGTAGGAGAGGCTGGCGCGCACGAAGTCATGCACCGCGCTCGCCTCGTCGAAGCCGCGCGGCAGCACCCACGAGAGGTACAGCTCCGGAGAAGGCACGGCGGCCTCATGGGTCACCAGCTTCGGGGCCACCGGCGCCAGGGGCGGCTCGGGGGAGGGCTGCGGCAGCCGGGGGCTCACCGCCAGCGGCAGGCCTTCGCCATGCCATGCCGCGGGCAGGCTCTCCTTCAGCAGCGCCTCCATGGCCACCAGATCCACATCCCCGGTGATGACCAGCGTCACGTTCTCCGGCTGGTAGCTCTTGCGCACGAAGCGCTGGGCGTCCGCCAGGGTGAGCTGCGAGAGCGAGTCGTGGCTGCCGATGACCGGCCGCGCGTAGGGGTGCCCCGCCGGGAAGGACGTCTCCTGCACCCAGTGGAAGACCTGGCCGATGAAGCCCGTCTCGTTGCGCTCGCGCAGCTCGTTGCGCACCACCTCGCGCTCCACCGCGAACACCGGCTCGGTGACGCCTTCGAGCGGCGCGGACAACCGCTGGCCCTCGAGCCGGAGCAGCTCGGGCAACGCCTCGCGCGGGATCAGCGTCTCGTAGACGGTGTGGTCCAGGCTGGTGAAGGCGTTGAACTGGCCGGCGCCCACCTGCTCCAGCCGCGTCCACACCGAGGGGCCCCCCGCGTGGTGTGCACGGAAGGCCAGGTGCTCCACCACGTGAGCCAGGCCCTCCTTGCTCGTGGGATCGCTCGAGCCGCCAACGCCCACCACCGCCACCACCGCCACCACGGGCGAGCGCCGATCCTCCTCCACGACGACCCGCAAGCCCGAAGGCAGGCGGAAGTCCCGCAGCGGGAAGTTGACGTCGCGCATCACCACATTGCCCCGCTCGGGCAACATGGTGGCGCAGGCGGACAAGGCCAGCGAGACCCCGACGAGCAGCCCCATGGCGAGGCGCGGGCGCTCGCCGCGAGCGGACCGTGAAGAGGGAATGAGCATGGGGCGACATTTCCCACACCGGGCCACTGCCTGCCAATACCCAGAATGACCCTGGGAGCCTCGATGGTGGCCGCCCCGCGCTCAGAACGACGCGGTCAGTCCCCAGCGGACGTCGATGTGCTGCTCGGAGGCCACGCCGCCCTGGTCCCAGCCGACCCGCGCGCCCTCGCCAGCGAAGGTGTCCTGCACGGTCGTGTACCGGCCTCGCACCGAGTAGCCCAGCGGGCCCCAGAGCTCTCCGGCCACGCCCAGCTCTCCGGACCAGCCCGAGCTCGACACGTTATCGCCCAGATCCCTCACCTCCAGCTCCAGCGCGCCCTTATCCGCCGTGAGACTCTTGCCCGTCTTGGGGCTGATGAAGAACTGCCCGCCGCCCTCGATGCGCAGCCAGTGCCGCAGCGGCACCGAGAACTCCAGCCCCACCGCCGGGTGCAGCCGGTGCGAGCCCGTCAGCGGAGCGCGCGCCTGCGGATCCACCTCGAAGGCCCGGCTCAGCATGCCGCCCCGGAAGCCCCCGTAGCCCAGCCGCGGCCGCGACTCCGTGCCCATGTTGAAGTAGTAGCGGTACAGCAGCATGCCGGTCATGACCGAGTCAGTGGCCACCACGCTGCGCGTCGGCGTCTCGCCCGTGTCCGTCGTCACCTTCACCCGCGTCTCCGAGTAGCCCTGCTGGTAGCTCACCGCCACCCCCAGGCCCCGCCAGGGCTTCTCCGTGCGCGCCAGCGGCAACAGCTCGAGCTGGCCCGTCACGCCCAGGTAGGGCACGCCGGACTTGAAGTCGATCGTGTCTCCCGTCCGGCTCTCGGGAGGACGGCTGTCGAACTCGGCGCACGAGGTGACACCCGGCCGCGCACAGTACTGCCGCCACGTGGTGACGCCTCCCACGAACAGGAAGAGGATGGGCGGGTGGCGGTGCCGATCTATGGCCTCCAGCTCGGCGCGCGTGGCGTACTCGTCGAAGGCCTGCGAGGTGGTGTGCGACTCATCATCCAGGGACTGGGGAGCCTCCAGGGGCTCCAGCGCCGGTTTCGGAGGGTTCGAGGCCGTGGGCGCCCCGCTGAGGCTCTGCGGAGGCTTCTCCTTCTCGGGCGGCTTGGCCGGCGGGTTCGCCTCGGCCGTGGGCGGCGTCTGGGCAGGCGGGGCCGGAGTGGCCGTGGGCGGCGGGGGGCTCTCCGGCGTGACGGGCTGCACCGGCTCCGCGGGTGGAGGCGCCACCGGACGAGGAGGATTCTCGGCCGTGGTGGCAATGCCCGCCACCAGCCTGCGGGCGTCGCTCGCGGACATCTTCCCGCGCTGGAGCTTCACGCTCTTGGTCCACAGCTCCCGGCCATCGGAGCCCAGCACCCGGATGTCGAGGGTGCGCGCCACCGTCGCGGTCACCACCGCGTCGACACCGAGCCCGGAGGCGACCTGGGCCACGGCCTCGGCAGTCAGGGCCGCCGCCCCCTTGAGGCCCGCCTTGGCCGCGGCGCTCGTGTACTTCTTGAGCGGGACGAGCTGCACCTGCTTGTTCTTCTTGAGGCCCGACTCCACCTGGCCGCGCAGCGCATCGCGCCGGTCACCCTCGAAGTCGAGGACGACCACCCGAGGCTTCGTCGCCTTCTGGGCCAGCGCCACCTGCGAGGCCAGCGCCAGGCCCAGGGCCAGCAGCGCGCCCCACCGACTCATCGATTGTCCCAGGGACATCATCTGAGTGGGGAGGTTCACCCACCCCACACCCGATGTCCACAACCACAGGCATCAGGTCTCGGCAGGCGACGCGGCCAGGCTGGACGAAGAGTCGAGGACGGAGGCCGCCAGGACGGGCGCGGGCTCGCGGACGGAGTGGGTGCGCACGGGCGAGGGCTCCAGCGCGGAGGGCGGCTCAGCGGGCTCCTCGGGCAGCGCCGGGTGGGTGAAGCCCAGGAAGTCGCGCCGGTAGATGCGCACCATCGCCATGAAGAGCGCGGCGATCAGCGGCCCCACCAGCATCCCCATCATCCCGAACACCGCCATGCCGCCGAACATGGACAGGAAGACGAGCAGCGGGTGCAGCGCCATGCGCGTGCCGCACAGCTTGGGGCGGATGAGGTTGTCGATGGTGCCCACCACCACGGCGCCCCACGCCCCCAGGAAGATCCCCGCGCCCATCTTGCCCGAGAGGACCAGCAGGACGCTGATGGGCACCCAGACCAGGCCCGTGCCCACCACGGGCACCATGGCGGCGATCACCATGGCCGCGCCCCACACCCCCGCATGCGGCACGCCGGCCAGCAGCAGCCCCAGCGCCCCGGTGGCGCCCTGAATGAACGCGGTGATGGTGTTGCCGTAGACGATGGCGTAGGCCACGTCGTTGAACTCGCGCGAGAAGTGCTGGATGTAGCGCCGCTCCAGCGGTACCAGCCGGATGGCCTCGGCGTAGAGCCGCCGCCCATCCAGGAAGAAGTAGTACATGGCCACCGTCATGAGGAACAGGTTGACCACGAACGTGGAGCCCAGGCCCACCGCCTGGGTGATGAACGCGGCGCCCCCGGTGGCGGCGGACACCAGCGCCTCCTCCGTCTTCGAGCCCACCGTCTCCGGCCGCACGTAGCGGCTCAGGGAGGAGGGCAGGCTGGAGATCAGCTCCTGGCGCACATCCACCCGCTCGAGGAACGCGGGCAGGTGCGCCGCGAGCTGGAACAGCTCACGCCCCACCAGCCAGCCAATCCCGGCCAGCGGCACGAGGATGAGCAGGAAGACGGCCAGGGTGGAGAGTGTCGCGCACAAGGCCTTGTGGCCCTTGAGCCGCCGACACAGGAAGTCCTGGATCGGTAAGAACAGAACGACCAGGAAGCCGCCCAGCAGCACCGGCATCAAAAAGGGCAGCAAGATGAAGGAAAACAGCACCAGCGCGAGCGCAAAGAGCCCCGCGAACACGACATTGGACCACCGCTTCGAATCCGACGCCGACACTCCCCACCACCCTTGAGCCGCCAGGCCCCCACGCGCCACATCCAACGTAGGAATGCCCCCCATCTCGGGGAAGTCCTGATCCTCCCTGAAGGAAACGAGCTATGACTTCTGGACGCTTCTGGTTGATCGCCGCCGCGCTGGCGAGCCCCGCCCTCGCCGCCATCGCCTGCGGAGGCGGCGGCGCGCCGTGCACCACCTGCGCTCCCATCGAGGGCCGCTACCCGCTGGAGTTCGCCGCGGGCGCCGTGCCGGCCGACTGTGCCTCGCTGAACGTGGCGCTGCCGCGGGGGCCCTTGGACATCCAACGCGCGGGGAGCCAGCTCACCGCCACCCTGGACAACGTGCCCCTGCAGGGGACGCTCTTCCAGTCCTCCGACTTCAACCTGTTGGGGAGCCAGGCGGCGCAGGACGGCGGCAGCACCACCCAGTTCGCCTTCAGTGGGAGCTACACCCCCGGGCGAGCGGACGGCGGCACGGGGAGCCTCTCCGGCTCCTTCACGGGGACCTACTCCCGGCCCTCGCCCCAGGGCACGGGCCGCTGCACCCTGCCTCGCGCCTACACGGCTACCCAGCAACCGGCGCAGCCGTGAGTCGCGAGCGCAGGCCTACTTCTTCTTGCCCGCCTCCTTGGCGGCGACCTTCTGCTTCTTCATGCGCTTCTTCCACGCCTGACGGTTCTTCATCTGCACGCGACGGTGCTTGCTCTTGCTACGGGCCATTCCAGTGACTCCTGGGTGAGGAAAAGGGAGCGCTACGTATCAGAAGACCCCCCGTTAGCGGAACCCTTCGCTTCATCCGGGGCGGGCCGGGTGGGATAAGGGATGCCCTCGGCCCCCCGGACGGCGGTCGGAAGGGCCTCGGCCAGCCTCACCTCGCCCTCCTTGTCCGCGTCCACCGGCTTCTGCCGCGAGGCCGGGGCGCTGCTCTGCTGGGGGCGCTTCTTCACCGAGGCGAAGATGGGGCGGCAGGCGTCCACGAAGCGCCGCACCTCGTCCAGCGGCAGCGCCGGGCAGTAGTTGTCGTTCACGCCCTTCATGGGCTCGGCCATGCACATGGCGTTGAGGATGGCCTCCTCCGTGGCCTCCATCACCGCCTCGTAGAGCGGATCCAAGCGCTGATCCAAGAGGATCTTCAGCTTGTAGACCATCTTCTGGGTGCGCCGGGGGATGATGTTGGCCGTGGAGAAGCCGACGATGATCTCCCCGGAGCCGTGCGCCGCGTAGCTGCCCACCCGGCCGATGCCCAGCGACACGCGCTTGCACAGGCGGTTGATCTGGTGGCTGAGCAGCGGCGCGTCCGTGGCCACCACCGCGATGATCGAGCCGTACGTCTGCCCGCGCCGGGGCGTGTCCTTGAACTTCTCGGCGAGCACCTCGCCCACGGGCAGGCCGCCCACCCGGAGGTTGTGCATCTTGCCGAAGTTGGACATCACCAGCACGCCCAGGGTGTAGCCCCCGAGCGCCTCGGGCAGCTTGCGCGAGGAGGTGCCGATCCCGCCCTTGAAGTCGCACGTCACCATGCCGGTGCCGCCGCCCACGTTGCCCTCGGCCACCGGGCCCGCCTTGGCGTTGTGGATGGCCTCCAGCACGTGCTGATCCCTCACGTGCCGGCCGGAGATGTCGTTGAGCCAGCTGTCATCGCACTCGCCGACGATGGGGATGATGACGTCATGCTCGTCGCCGATGCCGGGGTAGCGCTCCACCAGGTAGCGCGCCACCCCGTCCGACACGGCGCCCACCGCCATGGTGTTGGTGAGCATGAGGGGCGTCTCCACCAGGCCCCACTCCATCAGCTGCGTCATGCCGGACACCTCGCCGGCGCCGTTGAGCACGAAGCCGCCGCCGTTCATCCGCTCCATGAAGATGTTGCCGTTGCCGGGCAGGATGGCGGTGACGCCGGTGCGCACGGGCCCGTGGCCGGGCCGCAGCGGGCCCTCGCCGCGGATGATGGTGCTGTGGCCGACGAGCACTCCCTCCACATCGGTGATGGCGTTGTACTTGCCGGGCTTGAAGCGGCCCAGGGGCAGCCCCAGCTCGCGAGCTCGGACGCGCGGCACGGTGAGTTCCAGTTGGCGCTGAGACGACATGAGGCCCCGGACGCTAGTCCAGCCCTGCGCCCGGTCAACCGTTCTGGGGGGTGCGCAGGAGCCCTTCCAACAACATCCGGCTCTGGGAGACGGCGAGCGCCTCGGCGTCCATGCCCCCCTTCCCCATCTGCCCGAGCACCCCGTCCACCAGCAGCGAGGCCAGGCCGTGCACCAGGGACCAGGCCCCCAGCGCCAGCGCGTGTGTGTCCCCCGGCCTGAACAGGCCGGCCTGCTGCCCCTCGGAGAGGCACTGCAGCAACAGGCCGAAGGCGTTGCCGCCCTCCGCGCTGAGCCCCTGGTGCTCCTCGGGCCGGACGAAGTGGGGCCCGAACATGACGCGGAAGTGCGAGGGGTGCTGGACGGCGAACAGGACATAGGCCACGCCACTGGCGCTCAAGCGCTCCGCGGGGCCACCCGCCGGGGCCATCCGCTCGCGCATCTGGGCGGCCATGGCGCGAAACCCCTCCTCGGCCACGGCGGCCAGCAGGGCCTCCTTGTCCGCGAAGTGCCGGTAGGGCGCCGCGTGCGTCACCCCGGCCCGCCGCGCCACCTCGCGCAGGGTGAGCGCGCTGAACCCCTCCTCGGAGATCAGCGCCAGGGACGCATCAATGAGCGCGCGGTGCAGATCTCCATGGTGGTAGCGGGGCTTGGGCTGTGTGCTCGTCTTCTTCCGGGCGGCCACGGACGATTCTCCTCCCTCGGAAGGTAACACCCACCGCCTCTGAAGTAACCAGCGTCAACTTGGCGCCCGTCCCCCAAGGTGGTCAATCAGGCAGCAGCTCGTAGGTCGCGTCATCCTTCTGGGGGATGCTGAGCCCCCGGGTCGTCTGGGTGACGATCCCCTGTATCGCATGGTCCACCTCGAGGGGCGCGATGTGCGCGGCGCACAGCTTCCCGGAGGGGAGCTCCGTGGGCGAGATCGTCGCTCGAGAGAACGTGACCGACGTATGCGGCGGCACGACCCGGTCCACGGTGTAGTGGTCGTAAAGGGCCTGCGGATCGCTGGGACGACACCAGAACTCGGCCCGGATGGTGGTCGTCAGCGAGCCCGAGTCATTGTGGACGAGCATCTCGGTGTTGAAGGCGCCCGAGTTGGCCGGGCTGGGGAACTCGAACTTGATGAGCGGTGCGGAGAAGCCGGAGCCGGAGGAGCTGCACTGGTAGCCGCTGCTCGGCATCTCGGGGCCGTCGTTCACCACGGCGTTGAAGCTCTTGTCGCTCGTGAGGACCGCGTAGCCCTTGGCTCCCTGAGGGAAGCCGCCAAAGGTCCCCGCCCATGGAGAGGCAATGGCGTTGCTGAATGGGGGAATCCCCGAGAACGGCTGCGAGTACACCCCCCCTCCCTCGATCTTGAGCTCGGCCAGCACATCCGTGGTCCCGTTATTGTCGTCGCTCATGATTCCGATGCCCGTGGAGCTCAGGACGGGCTGCCCGTCCGGCCCCGTCAGTCCCGTGGGAACCGCGTTCTTGATGAGGGGGCAGAGCACGCGCTGCGATGCGGTGGGGTCATTCGGGATCCGCGTGAAGTTGTGAGCGATGACGGTGGGGATGGGATCCACCCCGGTGGAGGGGTACTCCACCGCTACCGCAGCCAGGACGTTGCCGTTGGTGCTGCTGAGCCTGACGGAGCCGAGGCACTTGGTGCCCTCATTCAGGGTGCAGGACGCGGGCGGATGAGTTGTTCCATCGTGATACCACACGAAGTCCGAGGCCTGGAACGCGACGGAACTCCTCGCTGGAATGGAAGCGCCTGCGTAGTAGGTCTTCCCGTCACGCATATAGAGGTTGAGGCCTGCGGTCGTCGCTACAGCGCCCATATTCTGGACGAACAGTTGCGTGGAGCGCTGGCTGTAGCCGCTCTTCATGATCGGGTAGCCGAGCGCGACCGTCGTCTCCGCGTTGGCGCCGGCCTTCAAGCCAACATAGGCCGCGGTCGCGATGCCGTTGGACCGTCCCATGCTGCCAACGGGTGTGTTGGAGAGCAGCACCACGGCGCGCACCTCGCCATCGGCCTCGACGCTCATCGAGCCCTCGAAGTTGCCTGTGGCGATGGCCGGGATGCCGATCGTCCCGTCCGAGCCAGGGTTGTCCATGCGAAACACGACGAAGGCATGGGGCTTCAGCTCGGTCTCCGCGCACCCGCTGGACGCCGCCGAGCCACGCGGCCGCGCCGTCAGCCGGATGTGGACTGGGACGCTCTCCGTGTTCTGGATGATTGCATTCGTGTACCAGCCAGCGCCCGGCAGGGTGGCCGAGGCAGTCCGCATGTCCATGATGAGCGGGAGCGCCAGCGTCTTGTCCACCTCATAGGTGTACATCTGGCATGTGGCACTCAGCGCTCCCACCTGCGGCTGGCCCGTGGGTTCAGCTTCCGAGGACTTCATGCCACACGCTGAAGCAAGGAACGACAGTGACATCCCCAACACAGCAACGCGAACCGTGAGCATCGTTTCTCCTGGGCTTTAGAGGCTGCGGGGTCACCTGTTGCAACCCTCCGACCACGCCATGGCCCAGGGCGACGCGCTGTAAAGCTGCGGCACGACTGCGCGTCACATCCAGGCCGACGTGTCGAATCAGTCGCACTCGACACGTCGGACCTGTGTCCCACGGAGCTCCGCGGGTGCCCTGCTGCTCACGGACGTGCGCCGGCTGGTGGCGTAGGCTGCGCGGGTGCCAGGGAACGTCTCCCTCCGCCTCACGAGGTCCACCCCATGGAGAGCACGCCCGCCCCCGAGCTGCACCCGGCCCTGCTTCCCGGAGGCACGGTGGTGGGGCGCTGGCGCGTGGTGGCCTGGGCCGGCCGCGGCTCCTCTGGCACTATCTACCGCGCGGTTCCCCTGGGCCAGGAGCGTGCGCCCGCGGTGGCCCTCAAGCTGGCAGTGCACCCGGAGGATCCGCGCTTCGAGCGCGAGGGCGAGCTGCTCTCGCGCCTGCGCCACCCCAGTGTTCCTCGCCTGTGGGACCGAGGGGCCTGGCAGCCGCCAGCAGGCCCGCCCCATCCCTTCCTTGTCTTGGATTGGGTGGACGGAGCCACTCTGTACGAACAGGCTTTGTACCCGCGCTCCTCTCCGCAAGTGCTGCAACTGCTGGCCCAGCTGGCCCGCGCCCTCCAAGAGCTCCACGCACTCGGAGCCATCCACCGCGATATCAAAGGTGACAATATTCTGGTGCGTTACGCGGATGGTCGCGCGCTGCTCACCGACTTCGGCGCGTGTCATTACCCGGGGGCCGCCACCCTCACTCCGTCCGCCATGCACCCGGGCACCCCCGCCTACCGCTCTCCCGAGTCCTGGTGCCTGGAGTTCAACCGCGACCGCTCACTCCAGCACCGCGCACAGGCCGAGGAGGATCTCTTCGCCCTGGGCGTCACCGCGTGCCGGCTCATCACCGGTGAGTACCCGAAGCTGGCAGCGCCTCGCAGGGATGAGCACGGGCAGTGGCACGTGGACGCTGTGACTCCTCCCACAGCGCTGGGCCGGGACAAGCGCATCGACCCGACGCTGCGCGGGTGGATTCTGCGCCTGCTCTCGGTGCGCCCGGAGGAGCGCGGCAGCGCGGCGCAGCTGGCCGAGGCCCTGGAGCAGCACACGGCGCGCCCCCTCGCGGACTCCCCTGCTCCGCGCTCGCTCCAGGCGCACCGAGTGACGGAGCCACCGGCGAAGTCAGCCGCGGCCTCACCTGTACCGGCGAGGAGCACGCGAAGCCAGAGGCCGTGGCGGGTGCTGGCGGTGGCGGCCGTGGCCTTGGCAGTGGGTGCGTGGTGGGTGGGGACTGGGCGGGCCGGAATCACCCGCTCCCTCAAGCACACCGAGCTTGCGCCCCTGGGCAGCTCCGGCGCGGGGACGGCGGGGCTCGGCCATGCAGCCATGTCCCCGTCCACGGTGGCCTCTCCTGCCCTCCAGGAGCCCAAGGGCCTGGCGGAGGACACGCTGCCCGCGCCACTTCCGGAGCAGGTACGGCCCGATTCCAAAGGGCGCTGCCCTCACAAGAAGCAGGTGGCCCTCAACGGAGGCTGCTGGTGGGAGATGAATGAGGACCGAGAGACCTGCGATGCGGCCCTCGGCGGATACATGAGCAGGATGTTCAAGAACAAGTGTTACATGCCGGTCCTGCCCCACGGACGCCAGCCCAACTCCAGCCCTACGACTCCACCGTGATCCGCATCTCAGCAGGAGACGATCTGCGGAAAGCGCGGGATTTCGATCGCGGCGAGCGAGCGATGAGCAGTTGTCACAGCACTGTGCGCCCGCCGATCTCCGGGAAGCGCCCGTAGGCTCGCTTGAGCGCGTCCAGATGGGCGGGGTTGTCGAGAGCAAGCGGCGTATCCGTGAGCCGAACCACCCACCCGCCCGTTGCAGTGCGCCGCGCCCGGGAGAGCAGGTCCGCGTCGCGCGAGGGGTCCGGGAACCCGATGGCTTGGGCGGCAGCAGCCGACCAGTAGTTCAGCCAACCCAGGCGATGCGGAATCTCTGGCGCGCGGAGGTCCCATGAGAGTTTGAGCGCAGGGAGCCCTCGGGGTGGGCATGGCGGCCCCTCCAATGTGGGGCTCGTCTGCAGTGCAATGTCCAGCGCCGCACTGCCCGGCGTCGCATGTCCCCACAGCGCACGTGAGCCCTCCGCCACTTCCTCCAGCACATCCGCTGCCTCCACGATGCCGGCTGCCTCCAGTGGCCATTCCGCATGAACTTCAAACTGTGCTTGGCCACCCGGCGCCTCGCTGGCCAGCATTTTCACGCCGTAGATCGTCACGAGGTTGTTCTCGTCACCGTTGCAGAGGAGAGGAAATCCCCCGTCTCTCTTCTCTTCTGCGATCCACACATCACGCTGCGCCAATGGGATGAACCGCCCCTCGTCAGAAATCGTCCACTCCAGGCGCAAGCCAGGGAGAGCGCGTTCCATTCCATGGACGACGGTGGCCGGTCGGCCGTCGCCTCCCACGAGTGCAGGCGCGTACACGATAAGAATGAGGGATCCTTGTGGGGCTGCCATTCAGCACCATTCCATGACGACGATGTTGAGGGTGGGCACCTGTGCGAGCAGCGCAGCCCGGTGCGCGGCGCTCCGCACGCCGACAACGAAGTCATAGCCACAAGCCCTTGCGATCTCGCGCTCGCGCCGCAACTCCGGCACTTGGTTTCCGATCACAATCCCCTGAAGGGTGGCTGTGTACGTGTCGAAGTTATCGGTCTTGACCTCCCACAGAATGCCCGCGCGGATTTGCAGAGCGTCGAAGTGCTTGCCGTTGACGAGCACATCAAAGCCGGGGAAACCGTTCTGCGGAACCTTGTCGGCGCACTGATTGTGCAGGGGATCTCCGCCAAGGTGCGGCTTGATGTAGGGGATGCACTCAGGACGGGGGTCCGAAACCACCGGAGCAGGCGGATCCTTGTTCGATCCAGACCTCTCCGGCGCCGGGTTCGCCTGCGGTTCCTGCTGTGGGTGCGCATGGGGGTCCACTATGACGGTTATGGGCGGAGACAAGCCGGGCGCCGGAAGAACGGGCGCAACAGACCTTGGAGCGACGAGGGGCTCCACCCATGGGACAACCTCTTGGTTGTACTGCTTCGGCTTGCTCTCCCGCGGCTCGGTCGTAGCGCAGGCGCCGAGCAGGAACAGGAGTGCGCTGCCGATTCGGATACTCATTCCACGTTCTTTCATCGAAGCGGGGCGGTGCGGGTCACGGTTGAGCCGGTGCTACGTTGGATCATGTCAGCATGCCCCGACAGCGAGAGCCGGTGGAGCGGGCAGCCACCATCGAGGCTACCCAGTTCGGGCCTGTTTTTGCGCTGCCCGGAGCGGCACCGCGCCCCTCTGCTTCCGGCGCGTCGATGGGCGTGTCCCCCGGCGCGTCGTGGTCCACCTTCACGCCCGCCAGCTTCAGCAATGGACCGCCGTTGCTGAACCTGAAGCTCAGGACGCCCGGCGGATGGACGGGCGGGAGGAGTTCGTCAGCTCCAGCTGCTTGGCCCGGTACAGCTTCTCCAGATCGCTGCGCTCCTGCTCGGAGATGCGCCCGCCCGCGCGGGCCTCCTTGATGCTCATCCCCACCTTGCGCAGTGAGCGCGCATCCCGCGCCCCGGCAATGCCTCGGGCCAGGGTGCTCGCCTCGCCCCACGTCAGCGGCACGGGCGCGGCCGAGGCCTCGCTCTTCCCCGCACCGAAGTCGAACGAGGCAGCCCGCTCCCCCGCCATCAGCGGCGGCAGCGGCTCGTGGCCCCCCGCTGCCTCCGAGGCCCCCTCCCCCCGAGGCGTGGACACAGGCGCCGCCGGGTTGGAGGCACTGCCCAGATCCTGGAGCATGAAGTCCTCCACGTCCTGGGTGAACATGTCCGAGCAGCGCGCCAGCGCGATCGCCCCATCCACCTGGGCGCGCTTCTTCGCCATCTTCAAAATCGTGTTGTCCAGGTCCGCGATGTCCTCGTTCTCCACGCGGCCCACGGACTGGCTGGTGATGCGTTCGTCCGTGGCGGCGTACTTCTCTCCGCAGCCGCCCTTCTTCTTGAAGCAGACCCACCCGCCGCCGTACTCGCTCTTGCCCTGGATGATGGCGTCCTTGGTGCAGACGGGGCACTTGCGGTGGGCCAGGCGCCAGCGGAACCGGCTCTCGCGGCTGTTGGCCGAGCCGTAGCCCTCCGCCAGCACCGTGCCCAGCTCCCGGCTGAGGATGCGGCAGCGGAAGGTGTACTTGAAGAAGCCGCTCTCGAAGTCCTCGTGGCAGAACTCCGGCACCAGGGTGAACTCCGGCGTGCAGCCGAACAGATCGATCAGCTTCTCGGCGCCGGGCTTGAGCAGCGTGGGCTTGTCCGAGCCGGCGATGCGGCCGTAGTCGGTGCCCTCCACCATGCCCTGCTTCACATACTGGGCGAGGACCTGGTGCTGCTCACGCTCCTCCTTCAGGAGCCCGGCCGTGAGCTGTGCGCGACGGGGGACTGGCACCGCCGTCTCGCTGCGAATCGTCTCACCCTGCATGAAGACCTCCCTCTCGATGCCTCCAGTCCTAAATCAGGGGTCTGACGCTCACGCCTTGGGTGGGGGCCTCCACCCTCCCAGCCAGGTCGTCTCGCACTGCACGGTGCTGCCAATCCGGTGGTCCGGCTCGCCACCCCGGTGGTAGGGTTCGCGCGCCATGGCCAAGTCCCCCTGCCCCGTGTCCCAGACGCAGTTCCTCGAGAAGGCCGAGCCGCTGAAGATCGCCATCAACGGCCAGGAGATGCTCGCCGAAGTCAAAGCGTTCTCCACCGGCTCGTTCGGCTGGTACCTCAATGGCAAGACGACCGTCACCGTGGACGGCAAGCCCGTCTCGGTGCAGATCGGCATGAACCTGACGATCGTCGGCTCGAAGGAAGCGGCGCGCTAGCCTCCGCGGCCCCGCAACACGAAGGGCCCACCCCTCGCCGTTGGGCGAGAAGCAGGCCCTCGTGTGCCCGAGCCGCGTCGCGTGGCGAAGTGGCTCTGCCCCCGTCAGATCGGGCGGACGTTCTGCGCCTGCAGGCCCTTGGGGCCCCGGGCCACGTCGAACGTAACCTTCTGCCCCTCCTGGAGGCTGCGGAAGCCATCGGCCTGGATGGCAGTGTGGTGGCAGAAGACATCCTCTCCGCCGCCGTCCTGCGTGATGAACCCAAAGCCCTTCGCATCATTGAACCACTTCACGACACCAGTCGCCATTGTTCGATTCCTTGCTCGTCCGGAGCTGTTGATTGCGCCGGAGTTCCGGCCCGCCTTGCGAACCGTGGCCCCCCCGTGACAGCTTCCGAGGAGAAAAGCCAGGGGGGGCTGCTCGATTTCCGCGTCCGGACCCGCAACTGAACGTTCGACAGGCAACCAGACGCGGGGAAGTTGCTAGCAACTGAACAGTTAGTCCTGTAATGCGGGGCTAATGCTCCGATTCTCCGCCGACCGACGAACGCTCCTGTGGTGCGCGGCCATGCCCGGGGTGGCCCTCACCCTGTACGCCCGCCCCGAGCTCATCCCTTGGCTGTGCCCGCTGGCGTGCTACCTGGCGTTGTCCGCGGGAGTCATAGCCCATAACCACAACCACTGCCCCACGTTTCGCAGCCGCTCGCTCAACAACGCGTTCGGCATGTGGCTGTCCATCTTCTACGGCTACCCCACCTTCGCGTGGATCCCCACGCACAACCTGAACCACCACAAGTACGTGAACAAGGCGGGGGACGCGACCATCACCTGGCGCTACACCAACCGCCACACGACCTGGGTGGCCGCCAGCTACTTCTTCGTCTCGTCCTACTTCCAGAGCGATCCGATCAAGGCCTTCATCCGCAAGGCGCGCACGAACAACCGGGCGCTCTACCGGCAGATCATCACCCAGTACGTGGTGTGGGCCGGCACGCACCTGCTGCTGCTGGGGCTGGCCATGGCGATCCACGGCCCGAAGGCGGGCGCGCGGGTGTGGATCTTCGCGTTCCTGATCCCCGCCGTGTTCGCGCTGTGGACGATCATGTTCTTCAACTACATCCAGCACGTCCACACGGACCCCTGGAGCGAGCACAACCACAGCCGCAGCTTCACGGGCTGGGCCATCAACTTCTTCCTCTTCAACAACGCGCTCCACGCCGCGCACCATGAGATGCCGGGCGCGCACTGGAGCACGCTGCGCGAGGCCCACACGCGGATCGACGCCGAGATCCACCCGGACCTCAAGCCGCGCTTCTTCTTCCCGTGGTGCTTCGCCAACTACGTGCTGGCGCCCGTCTTCCCGCGGTTCGGCACGAAGCAGATCGGCCGCGCCCCGTTCTCCCTGCCCACCGGAGAGCAGGCGGACGTGGCGTTCGGCGACGAGCTGGAGGCGGTGGAGTCCGGCAGCAACGCCGCGCGGGTGTAGGCCCGCGCGGCCCGGCCGCTCACTTCAGCGAGGGCGGCCGCTTCGCCGCGACGCACGTCAGCAGCGTGGGATCGCACACGGTGGCGAAGTCCGGGTTGATGGTGCCCGCCTTCGCGCAGAGGTCATTGTCCGGCTGGCCGCCGTTGGCGCAGTCGACGTCGCCGGGCCACATGGCCCAGACCTCGTACTGCGCGGTGCACCCGTCCTCGGTGTACTCCAGATCCGCCACCATCTGCGTGCCCGGAGCGCGGGGGATGGCCAGGATCCGGACGTTGCTCCAGCGATAGGTGACGTGCCGGCCTGGCGCATCTCCCTCGTTGGGCGCCTGCTTCTCGGCCACGGCCATGTCGGTGGCGGAGCAGAAGCCGTCCGCGTCCGCCTCCTTGGCCAGCGCCCCGAGCGAGTACGGCAGGTGCGTCGGATCCGCCTCATCCAGCTCCATGAGCGTGGCCGGCTTGATGGAGAAGCTCTCATCACCCGAGGGCGTGGAGAACTTCTGGATGCCGAGCATCTCGCTGGCCTTCGCGGGACAGCCGCTGTCGCTCTTGGGATGGTAGGTGGCGGACCAGTTGAGGTTCTGCACGGGGCAGCCAATGGACGGCTGCTCGGTTTCGCAGGCGGCGGTCAGGGTGGTGGCGAGCACCAGTCCGAGGATTCGTCGAGTCATGGGAGAGACCTTTTCTGGGAGCAGCACGCCTAGAACGTCACCCGGGCGCCGAGGCGGAACGAGCGAGGGGCCTGATAGGCGGTGGGTTTGCCGAAGTTCTTGTTGACGGCATCCTCGGGGATCGGCTCGTTGTTGTTCGTCGGATCCACCACCTTGCCGGGCAGATCGCTCTTCGAGCCGCCGACGATGGGGAGCACCGGCGAGAAGGTGTAGTTCTGATCGTACGCGGTGGCCGTCTGGAAGTTGAAGATGTTGAAGACGTCCAGGCTGACCGAGGCGACCATGTCCTTGGCCAGCGTGTAGTTGACGGCCAGGCGGCTGTCGAAGCGGTTCACCCAGGGCAGCCGGCCCGCGGTGCCTCGCGGCAGGATGTAGGCCTGCCCGGGGCCGTAGTCGGCGTGCGCGCCCAGGTAGCTGTACGGCGTGCCGGAGCTGCCCCGGTAGGACATGCCGAGGTTGAGGCTCAGGCCGGGCCGCAGCACGAACTCGCGCGCACCGAAGGCCTTGATCTGGTGCGTGCGATCCGCCGGCAGCAGGCCGTTGCGGTTGGGCAGCAGGGACACCAGATCGAAGTCCGAGTTGATGTTCGGATCGAGCTGGCCGGTGTCGGTGCGGAACAGGCCCTCGTAGTTGCCGTAGAGCCGAGACCACGTGTAGCTCACCTGCGCCAGCCAGAGATCCGCGAAGGTCTTCGAGAAGAAGAGCGTGACGGCGTCATAGCTGCGGTGGGGCTTCACGAAGTCCTTGGCGAAGCCATAGCCCGGGTTGCCGATGAAGTACGTCTGGCCGTCATCGCGGCTCATGTCCTCGATGACGACGTTGAGCGAGCGCCGGGTGTACGAGAGGCCCACGCGCGAGTTGGAGAACAGCTCGTACTCGCCGCCCACGACGAGCTCGTCCGAGGACTGGGGCTTGATCGTGGGATCCACGATGGTGGCGCCCGCGCCCACGGCGCTCCAGAGGCGGTTGGCATCCAGCGGATCCTGATCGGGCAGGCGCGCGGCGTCGGTCTGGCAGACGCCCCGCTGCTGCTCCGGATCGCGCGGATCGCACTTCGCGGAGCTCTTGTCCGAGCGCACACCGGGCTCGCCCGGGAACGAGCGGTCCACCATGTCCAGCGGGACGCTCTCGTAGTACCGGGCGAAGTTGCCGTAGAGCTTCATGCGGCCGGAGTGCGTGGGGTCCACGATCAGGCCCAGGCGCGGAGACCACTGGTTGGGCAACACCATGGCTGTCTTGCCGCCACCGATGAGCTGCTGTGAGTCGTAGCGCAGACCCACATTGAGGGTGGCCGTGTCGAAGAGGCTCCAGCTGTCCTGGAGGAAGCCGCCGATGGAGTTGGACTTGGACTGCGGGCTCTGCGAGTCCTGGATGATGACCTCGTCCGGCCCCACCAGGTAGCCGTACTGGCGGTAGTCCCGGAAGTAGGTGCCGTCATCCGACTCGGTCAGCACGCTGCGGCCCGTCACCGAGCGGGTGTGGTTGTAGACCATCTGCTCGAGATCGATGCCCGCCTTGAAGACGTGCTGCCCGGCGGCGTTCACCAGGAAGGTGCCCACGGCCTTGCCCTGGTAGCGCTCCAGCGTGGCGTCATCCAAGCGGCCCGGCCCGCCCGTCAGGTACCCCAGCACCGGACACAGCCCGGGGCTGCATACGGAAGGATCCGGGAGCGACTCGAAGTCGGTGATGGAGTGCAAGGGCGTGGTGCGCTGCCAGGTGACGTTGGAGACGCCCGCCAGCCCCTGCATGGTGCCGCCCTGGGTGCCGTCCGCGGCGCGGATCGACAGATCCTGGTGGTGCCAGCCCGCGGTGGCGTTGAAGAGCAGGCGCTTGTCGAGGAAGGAGGAGGACCACTTGAGGCTGGTGTCCAGGCTGTTGGTGGAGCGCTGGGTGGCGATGGCGCCGTACTCGCCGTTGATGCGGTCCACCTCGGGAGCGCCGGTGCGCTCGCTGATGGAGAAGCGGCCCTCGCCGCCCGAGGAGGTAGGCGTGCCCGTCACCGTCAGCGAGATGTTGTGATCCTGGTTGACCAGGTAGGTGAGCTTGCCGATGTACTGGAAGCTCTTCTGATCCGCGAAGTAGAACTGCTGGGTGCCTGGGATGCGCTGGGTCTGTAGGAAGCCGCGCTCGTCCGTGGCGGGCAGGCCGTTCGAGTCCAGCACCAGGGAGTTGAGGTTGCGCTCCAGCTGGTAGCGGGTGAACGAGGGCGCGAAGCCCACGTAGAACCAGAGCTTGTCCTTGAGGATGGGGCCTCCCAGCTCGGCGCCGAAGTCTCCCAGGTTCCACAGCGAGGACTGGCCGGAGACGGTGCCCGCCTCCTGGCGGATCTCGGTGGCGGTGCCGCCCAGCGTGCCCGGAGTCATGTTGCCGAACACGGAGCCGTGGAACTCGTTGGAGCCGGACTTGGTCACCGCGTTGACGACGCCGCCGGTGGCGCGGCCGTACTCGGGCAGGTAGCCGCCGCTGATGACGTTGACCTCGCCGATGAACTCCACGCTCAGCGGGGTGCCGTTGATGCCGAAGCCGGGATCATTCACGGACACGCCGTCGACGATGTACTGGTTCTCGGGCGAGGTGGCGCCGCTGACGGAGACACCGTAGGTGTCCGCGTTGGCGCCGGGGGCCAGCTCCGCCAGGGACTCGAAGGAGCGCGCCGCCGCGCCCTTGCCCGTGGGCGCCACGACGGCGATGTTCCGCACGAAGGCGCTGCTGACGTTGACGCCCGTGGACGTCGAGCCGATGTCGACGGTGGGCGCCTGGCCGACGATCACCATCTCCTCGGTGAGCGCGGACTCCGGGATCAGCTCCACGTTGAGGCGGACCGAGTAGTCCAACCGGAGGGTGATGCCGTCACGGGAGTACGGCTTGAAGGCCTCCTTCTCGAAGCGCAGCGAATAGGTGCCGGGGGGGAGCTGGGGGATGCGGTACGCGCCGGAGCCGTCGGTGACGACGATCTGCTCGCCCTGGAGGTTGGGAGAGGTGGCCGTCACCACCACGTCCGCCACGGGCTTCTTCGTCGTGGTGTCCACCACGGTGCCGAGCAGCACCGAGCTGCCCTGGGCCAGGGCCGGGCTGGCCAGCAGACACAGGGCCAGTACCAGGAGTCCGGAGTGCCGGAGGTTCCGTCTATCTGTCATGGGGCTTCTGGCCCGGGGGGTGCGGGTCTCTACCGCCGGGCGCTCCTCGCCCGCGTAACAAATGCTCAGGCGCGAACAGAAGCAAGCGTTCCTTTCAATCTTCCCGTTGCGCTCCCGCATTTGCCTCCGAGTGCTGGGCCACCGCTCCTGGGATACGCTGGCGGTATGCCCCCTCGCCCACCAGGGCCGCCTCCGCCGCGAACGTTGTCGTTGCCCTACCGCAAGCCTCAGCTCGGCAGGGACTACTGGACCCACGAGCAGATGCTGCCCAACGCGATGGAGGTACGGGAGCGCTGCCTGGCCAAGCCCCAGTGGGATCTGGGCCTGCCCTACCGCAAGGAGACCTGGCCGGGGATGCGCGCCGCGAACGCGCTGCTGCCGGAGGAGCTGGAGCGAGTGGAGGCGTGGGTGAAGGAGCAGACCGGGGCAAGCCGGCTCTGGCAGGAGCGCACGCCCGAGGGCACCGCGCTCAACCACAACTGCGTGCAGTTGGTGGGAGAGAAGGACTCGGGCCCGAGGCCCCACACGGACTCGCTGCGGCTGTGCCGGTACGCGGCGGTGCTGTACCTGACGCCGGAGGCGCCCCCCCAGGCGGGCACCTCCTTCTACCGGCTGCGGCTGCCGAACGGAGCGCTGAGCGGCAACATCTGCCCCTCTCCGCACGCCAACCTGCGCGAGGCCCTGGGCGTCACCGGGCTGCCGCTCCAGGCCTGGAGCGAGGAAGTGACAGTGCCCAACGTGTTCAACCGGTTCCTGCTGTACCGGGCGGATCTGGTGCACTCGGCCACCAGCTACTTCGGCGCCGAGCCGCACACCAAGCGGATGACCGCGGTGTTCTTCTGGATGGCGGCCTGAGCACCACGTGGCGGACGCTCCTCACCTCCAACCCATGGGTGATTCGGCCTTCGTGGTCCGCTTCGGGGAGCTCATCTCTCCGGAGCTCCATGCGCGAGTCGTCGGGGCGCTGCGGGCCCTGGACGCGGCCCGCGAGCACTGGGTGGTGGATCTCGTGCCCGGGTACGCGAGTGTCATGGTCATCTACGACGCGGTGCGGGCCGCGCCCGAGGATGTTCAGCGTTGGCTCGAAGCCACGCTCCCGAACGCTCGCCCCGAGCCTCCCAGCCTCCGCCTCATCGAGGTGCCTGTCTGGTACCACCCTTCCGTCGGACCGGACCTCGAGCCGCTCGCGCAAGAGAAAGGGCTCAGCGTGGAAGAGCTGGTCGCCCTCCATACCGCGCCCGAGTATCTCGTGTATTTGCTGGGCTTCCGGCCCGGGTTCCCATTCCTTGGCGGGCTCGATCCGCGGTTGTTCTCGCCTCGGTTGGCGACTCCCAGAACCGTGGTCCCCGCACGCTCGGTGGGAATCGGCGGCCAGCAGACGGGCATCTATCCTCTGAGAAGTCCTGGAGGCTGGAGACTGCTCGGGCGGACGCCCCTGAGGATCTTCACCCCTGACGAGGCCCTGCCTTTCGTGCTGAGCGTCGGAGATCGCCTGCGGTTCGTCTCCATCACCGAGGAGCAATACCGCGAGCTCGGCGAAGGAACTTCCTCGTGAGCCTCCGGGTACGAAAGCCGGGGCTGTTTACGATGATCCAGGATCTCGGCCGGCCGGGACAGGGACGCTGGGGAGTTTCGCCTTGCGGCGCAATGGATCCGCTGGCGCTGAGGCTCGCCAACCTCCTCGTCGGCAACGACGCAGGCGCGGCCGCGCTCGAGGTGACCCTGAAGGGACCGGAGCTGATGTTCGAGGAGGAAGCCGCCTTCGCGCTCACCGGAGCGAACCTTGGAGCCACACTGGACGGAACTGCCCTCCCATGGGGACAAGCTCAGCGAGCCCAAGCCGGACAAGTCCTCCAGTTCGGCGCCAGAGCCCAAGGGGCGAGGGCGTATGTAGCTGTCGCCGGAGGTCTTGGCCGAAGCGCACGTCGCTTCTTGAACAGCGTTGCGACGGATCTCGACGCAGGCCTTGGAGGACTGGATGGTCGGCCACTCCGAGCCGGGGATACCCTCGCGCTGGAGCCTCAACCGTCCTTCCAGGCCAGGACAGTCCACGGTGCATGGGAGCGCTGGTACCAACCTCCCGACGTGGTGCGCTTCATCCCCGAGCCGGGCACGCCACTTCCCGCCGCTGCGGTGGAGGGCTTCCAAGCGGCACGGTTCCGGATCTCGTCGAAATCCAACCGCGTGGGCTATCGGCTGGAAGGAGCCGTGCTGCCCGCGGAGACTGGAGGGCTCCAGCTCTCGGAGCCGGTGGCGCCCGGCACCATCCAACTCCCCCCGAATGGCCAGCCCATCGTGCTGATGGCCGATCGACAGACCACCGGTGGCTATCCGCGGCTCGGGCACGTCATCCGCGCGGATGTGCCGAAGCTCGCGCAGCTCTGGCTGGGGGACGCGGTGACTTTTCGCGCCGTCACCCTGGATGAGGCAAGACAGGCCCTGGCCGAGCTGCAGTCGTGGCTCGAGAAAGCGGTGGCGTGATGCTCGCATGGTACCTGGAGGCGGACTCGAAGCAGCGGCGGACGCTCTGGGCCGGCTCGCTGGGGTGGATGCTCGACAGCATGGACACCATGCTGTTCGCGTTGGTCCTGACCCCGGTGATGAACGACTTCGCGCTCTCCGAGCGAGAGGCCGGTGTGCTCGGCTCGCTCACGCTGCTGTCTTCCTCCGTCGGAGGCATCTTCTTCGGAGTGCTCGCCGACCGGCTCGGGCGAACCCGGGCGCTCATGGCCAGCATCCTGGTGTACTCCGTCTTCACCGCCGCCTGCGGTGTCTCACAGACGCTCGGGCAGCTCGCCGTGTGCCGGGTGTTGCTCGGGCTGGGCATGGGCGGCGAGTGGGCCACCGGAGCCGCGCTCATCTCCGAGACATGGCCCGCGCGCCACCGAGGCAAGGCGCTGGGGCTGATGCAGAGCAGTTGGGCCGTGGGCTACGCCGTCGCGGCCGTGGTGACAGCGCTCATCCTCCCCCGGTACGGATGGCGAGCCGTCTTCTTCGTGGGGCTTCTCCCGGCGCTGCTCACCCTCTGGATCCGCAAGGCCGTCCCCGAGCCCGAGCTGTGGACCCAATCCCGCGCCGCAGCCACCGAAGGAGGCATGAGCCGCGTGCTCGGAGATCCAGCGGTGCTGCGCAGGCTCACCATCGCGGCGACGGTGAACGCCGCGACGATGTTCGCGTGGTGGGGGCTCTTCACGTGGATCCCAAGGTTCCTCAGCGTGCCGCTCGAAAAGGGCGGCGCCGGCCTCGACATCGTCAAGACGTCCACCTGGATCGTGTTGATGCAAGCGGGCATGTGGCTCGGCTACGTCAGCTTCGGCTTCATCAGCGATTGGTTCCGCCCCAAGCCCACCTACATCACCTACCTGTTCATCGCCGCGGCGCTGGTCCCGCTCTATGCGCGCACCCGCGATTCCACCGTGCTCCTGGTGCTGGGCCCACTCGTGGCGTTCTTCGGGACGGGCTACTTCACCGGCTTCGGCGTGATGACCGCCGAACTGTTCCCCACGCGCATCCGTGCCACGGCCCAGGGTCTCACGTACAACCTGGGACGGACCGTGAGCGCGGTGGCTCCCTTCGCCGTGGGCTCACTCGCGGTGGACCATGGCCTCCGGGTGGCGTTCAACATGGTCGCCGTGGCGTTCCTGGTCGCGGGATTGCTCGCCTTCCTCCTCCCGGTCCAGGGTAGGAAGGACCTGATGGCGGATTGAACGCGGCTCGGGTGGAGGCTCGAAGTCCATGGAGTGTCTTCTCAACATCGATCTCGGCGAGCTGCCCGACGAGGACGAGCAGCTCTATGCACTCGCCCACGTGGCCAACATCGCCTGCGGCGGGCATGCGGGAGACGAGGCCTCCATCCGCCACGCGCTGGAGCGCTGTGCCCGTCATGGGACTCGCGCCGGAGCCCACCCCTCCTACGTCGATCGCGAGGGCTTCGGGCGCCGGGCCCTGGAGGTGACTGCCGAGGTGCTGCGCTCGCAGATCATCGAGCAGTGCGCTCGGCTCGCAGCGCCGGCCAAGGCCCTGAACGTTCCGCTGGAGTTCGCCAAGCCGCATGGAGCGCTCTACCACTCGGCCAACCGTGATCCCCCGCTCGCTCGGGCCGTGGTGTCGGCGGTGCGCGAGGTGCTTGGCCCCCGAGTCATCTTCATCGGGCCGGGCTCCGGCGCCCTGCGCGAGGCGGCTCGGGAGGCGGGGCTCCCCTACGCGCGGGAAGGCTTCGCCGATCGAGGCACGCTGCCAGACGGAACGCTGGTGCCCCGCGGTCAGCCCGGTGCCGTCATCACGGATCCCCGGGTGGCGAAGGAGAACGCGGTGCGGCTGGCCCAAGGTGGCACCATCGACACGCTCTGCGTTCACGGGGACACGCCAGGAGCGGTGACGGTGGCACGCGAGGTCCGGGCCGCGCTCGACGCGCTGGAGCGCTCCTGAGATTCTCGAGCGCACGAGACACGAGAGATGACCGGCCCCGCCGAGAGGCCCTTCACGCACATTAAGGAACACGACCATGACACTGAATGGACGAGTCGCACTGGTAACGGGTGGGAGCCGAGGCATCGGCAAGGCCATCGCCGTGGCGCTGGCCGAGGCGGGCGCCAACGTCGCGTTGAGCTACCGCTCGCGGGAGGAGGAGGCCGAGGAGGTGGTTCGCACCATGCAAGTCAGTGGCCGCCACGCGGTGGCCTTGCAGGCGGACGTCGGCTCGGCGGCCTCGATTGACGCGCTGGTGAAGACCACGGTGGATCGACTGGGTCCCGTGGACGTGCTGGTGTGCAACGCGGGCGTCGGCCAGCCCGCCAGGCTGGAGGAGCTGACCCTGGCGCTCTGGGAAGAGACACTGAACGTGAACCTGCGCTCCGCCTTCCTGCTCACCCAGGCGGTGGTGCCCACCATGAGAGCGCGCAAGTTCGGCCGCCTCATCTATCTCTCCTCGACGGCCGCGCAGGTCGGCGGCATCGTCGGGCCGCACTACGCGGCGTCGAAGGCCGGGCTGCTCGGGCTGATGCACTCCTACGCCTCGCAGCTCGCCAAGGAGGGCATCACCGCCAACGCGATCTGCCCCGCGCTCGTGGCGACGGAGATGCTGACGGACAACCCTCGCGCCCCGAAGCCGGAGTCGCTGCCCGTGGGCCGCTTCGGGCGTCCGGAGGAGGCCGCTGAAGTGGCGGTCATGCTGGCGCACAACGCCTTCATCACGGGACAGACGCTCCAGGTGAACGGTGGCGTCTATATGACGTAGGCCTCTCGTCGGAGACACCATGCCTCGCTTCTCACTGCCGCTCCTGCTCGCCGCGTCGCTGCTCGGCTGTGCCACGAACACCGCCGCCCAGCGAGCCGAACCCCAGGCCCCCGCTGCAACCCCTCCCCAGGCCACGGGGGCCGGCGTTACCTCACTGGCCGACCTCGACTCGCTGACCCTGCCGGCCCTGCCCGCCTGGGTCGACAAGTACGCCGATACGCCCCAGGGAGATCAGCGCTTCTTCAACATGAGCCGGCTGATGGAGCGCTTCGGGCTCGTGCGCGCCCAGGCCGTCGAGCTGCAGAACCACTACCGGGATCTCACCCGCGCCAACCCCAGCGCCGATCACCTCAGCGCCTTCAACACCGCGCTCGATCGCGTGCGCCACGGCAACTACGAGAGCCGCCTCGATCTGGAGCGGCTCGCCAAGGCGCGCTTCATCGTCGTCTTCGATCTCGATGAGACCCTCTGGAGCCAGTACTACCCGCCCGAGGTCGGCGCCACCTGCCATGATCTCGTCATCCAGGAGGGCAAGCCCCCCGCTGGGCGGTACGTGAAGCTCGTGCCCGGCTGGCAGCAGGCCTTCGAGCGCATCCTGGCGCTCGGCGGCGCCGTGGTCCTCTTCTCCGCCAACCTCGAGGACTCCACCCACGAGAACCTGGCCCAGTGGAAGTTCAACGGGGTGCCCCTCACCGAGTCCCCCGCCATCTCGGGCATCCTCACCAACGGCCACCTGATCCTTCAGGACAAGTCCGAGGGCGTCACGGATCCGCACAAGGGCTCACCCATCCGGGAGCCCTCGAAGGATCTGCGCATCTTCGACGAGAGCCTGCGCCGGGTGATCATCGTCGACGACAACCCCACCCGCCTCTTCCAGCTGCGCAACGAGCGCGTCTTCAAGAAGTTCGAGGCGGGCACGTACTGCACCAGCTTTGACCGGCTGCTGCACCGCGCCTTCGATGAAGCCATGCCCCAGGTCGTCAAGGAGATCGAAGAGTCGGTCCAGTACATGAACCAGCAGCGCGTCGAGTTCGCCGACGCGTACCTGCCCTACACCTCGCTCGGCCAGGTCACCGTGCGCTTCATGGAGGGGATGGGCTTCGATCACGCCCAGGCCATCGAGTACGTGCGCAGCCACCCCCAGTCTGTCGACCCCAAGTACTGAGAGCGCCCCCCAGGCTCACCCGCAGTTCAGGGGAAGCGTAAAGGTTGACCGTCCCGGTTGGAGATCAGACCCTGGAAGGCCCGGCCAGCGACGCCGAGCCGCTTCTGGGGGATACTGTCCCGGCAGCCGCTGCGCGCTTCACGGAGAGTGCATGAAAACGGAGGTAGGTTGCATGAAGGCTTTCGTTCCAGTGCTTCTCGGTTTGTGCCTGCTGGGAGGCGCGGCCCAGGCGGGAGCTTTCAAGCAGCGCAAGCCCTCGGGCCGGGAGCTGGCCGCCTTGAAGGAGACGTTCTCCGGCAAGGAGCTCCTCGCCAAGAAGGCGCTGTCCGTGTCCACCAAGAACTCCGGCTCCTTCTTGTTCGTGCCGGTGATGGACTACACGGTGAACCCCGCGCTCCAGCTCCACCTGGTCCAGGACAAGAAGATCCTCTTCACCTTCCCGCCCTCTTCCGCGGACAAGCAGTGGCCCATCCTCCGGTTCGAGGGCGCCTTCTTCAAGGATCTCAACGATGACGGCTACGAGGATCTGGTGACGCTGACCCGGTACATGCCGGTGTCCGGCCCCAAGGCCAACCAGGTCTTCACCCAGGCCGCCGTGTACCTGGGCCGTGGGAGCAACTCCTTCGAGCTGCTCACGGGCGAGGTCAGCACCGCCCTCAACGAGACCCCGCCGCCCTCGCTGGCCGAGGTGCAGAAGCGGCTGAAGAGGCTCGACAAGCGCAAGCTGATCTTCCCCTCCCAGGTCAGCTCCAACGCGAAGAAGTAGGCCGCCCCCCAGGGCTCGGCCTGAATTGACCCACTGCGGCACGGCCCTCCGTGCGCGGAGAAGTCTCCAAGAGTCTTCCCGTCAGGGCGGGAATTCCTGCAAGGTGCGCGAACCACCCCTTGCCGGAAGGGCTCCCCCCCATGCAGCTCCGCGTCCCCCTGCTCCTCGTGCTGTGCGCGCTGTTCGTGTCCGCGTCGGCCCACGCCCAGCCCGTGTACAACGAGCTTCGCCAGAAGTCGTCCCACAACTCGTACCAGCGGTATGAGGCGCTGCTGGATCAGCTCGTCTTCCACCGCATCCGCTCGGTGGAGCTCGACATCCACACGGGCAAGAGCGGCTGGTCCAAAGTCGTGGGCAACTGGTTCGTCTACCACGACGACACGACGCCGGAGACCTCGTGCCACCGGCTCTCGGACTGTCTGGACGAGCTGCGCGCCTTCCACCTGGCCAACCCGAACCACGAGGTGGTGACGGTGTGGGTCGATCTCAAGGATCCCTTCGAGACGGACCGGATGCCCCAGGATCTCGACAACCAGATCACCGCGCACCTGCCCGCGACGTGGCTCTTCACGCCCTCGGATGTGATGGCTGGGTGCCCGGGTGTCTCCAGCCTCCAGGCGGCCGTGACGGGCGCCTGCACCTGGCCTACCTATGACACGATGCGCGGCCGCTTCATCTTCGTCTTCACCGGAGGCGGCGTCTCCTCGTCCACCAGCAACCTCAACACCTATGTGTCCAACGGCACCACCGCCACCAGCCGCGTGGGCTTCATCGCCCCGGATCTGACGAGCACCTCGGGCATCAACGCCAAGCAGTACGCCGTCTTCTTCAACATGGAGAGCGCGTATGCGTCGCTCTCCACGGACGTGCACCTGGCCAACTTCGTGGGCCGCGTGTGGGGCGTGAACGACTCCAGCACCTGGAGCAGCGTGGCGCAGCTCGACGTGAACCACATCGCCACGGACAAGGTGAACTACCTGGAGGATCCCTGGGCGAAGACGCACAACAGCCTGGGCTGGCCCTTCCAGTGCCTGGATGGCTGGGCGTGCGGCAGCAACCAGGAGCCGGTGAATGTCCTCGGCACGGAGGTGGACTCGGGCGACATCTGGAACAGCAGCGACAGCTTCCTGTTCGCCCACGAGAGCAACAGCACGGTGACGACGACGACGTGGACGGCCTCGGTGGCCACGCCGAACAGCCACGTGGACGAGTGGGGCAAGGCCTGCCTCATGGTGCGCGCCGGCACGGCGGCCAACGCGCGCTACTTCGCCGTCTGCCGCGCCGCGGACAACCACAAGCTGCGCATCCAGTACCGCACCGCCACGGGCGGAGCCTCCTCGTCCAACGAGGTGGACATCGTCCCCGCGGACACGGTGGACCAGGAGAACATCACCTTCGTGAAGCTCACCGTGCAGTATGACGGGACGCAGACGTGCGCGTCCGGGTACGGCTCGCAGAACGGCTCGACGTGGAAGCTGATTGGCAGCCAGTGCATGTCGGGGCTGCTGGCCAACCAGGGGCTGGCGGTCAGCTCCCATGGGAGCGGCAAGGTGAAGCTGCTGTTCACCAACGTGAAGCGCGGCTCCACGCTCTACAAGGCGGCCACCTTCCCGAACAAGACCGCCATTGGAGGAGTGACTTCCTGGCGCATCTTCGACGGCGTCCTCTGAGCGGTTTGAATAAATCCGGTGCCAGGTCCGTCGCGGTCCCTGCCACTTCTCTGCCGGCAGGGCCGCTCATGATCCTCACACTCCTCGGCATCACCCTCCTCGCCTCCGCCCCACCGATTCCCCCTCCCACATGCCTGACCTCCAACGGCAAGACGGCCTGTGGCTACTTCTGCAAGGCCAGCTTCAGCGAGCTCCGCTGCGCCAGCACCCCCTATGGCACCTGCGCCACCTTCAATGGGCAGGTGTACTGCTTCGATCCTACGGCCGCGGCCATCCACCACCCGCCCGACGAGGGCCTGCGCCCCGAGTGCAAGACCGTGGCGGGAGAGGCGGCCTGTGGCTTCAACTGTCTGGTGGCCAATGGGAAGGTGGCCTGCGCTCAGACTCCGTATGGGGCGTGCCGGGAGCACTACGGCCAGCTGGTGTGCTGGGATCCTTCCGAGGCCACCATCCACGAGTTCGGCTCGGACATCCGGCGGCCGGACTGCCTCACGGCGAACACGTCGATCGGGTGTGGGTATGACTGCAAGGCCGACTACTCGCAGGTGAAGTGCGCGGCGACTCCGCGCGGCCGGTGCGAGAAGCACAATGAAGTGCTCGAGTGCTTCGATCCGCCCATCCTCACGCAGGATGCCCACACGCAGCCACCTGACCCCGAGGAGATCCGCAAGCCGAAGAGCCAGCGGCGCCAGGAGAACCCGGCCGAGCCCACGAAGAAGGAGCGCTGATCCACCTCGGGGAAGGCCAGTGGGCATGGGCGGGAGCCCGCTTCCCAGCCAGTGCTGCCGCTCGGCCCGGCTCGCCCCGAGCCTTCCCAGGGTGTGGAAGTGAAGTTCTCCCTCGCGCGGAAAGCCCCCCGCGGAGCTCCACCCGGCAACCGGCACCCCGCCTGCAAGTGCCACCGTTCATGGACGCCCGTCTTGATGAGGGGCGTACCGGTGAATAGATGGAGGTTGGGCGTGGGCAGGTGGAAACGTGGAATGAAGTGGGCGATGTGCGCCGCGGCGGTGGGTGCCCTGGCGAGCTGCGGTGGGGAGCTCAACGCGGGAGACTCGGCGGACCGTCTCGGACAGGAACGGCAGGAGCTGACGCAGACGCTGGTGTTCAGCCCGGTCGCTGATGCGCGCGTCGAGGGCTCCCATCCAGACCAGAACTTCGGAAGCTCCAGTGTGCTGAAGTCAGATGGCGCGCAGCACTACGCCTCCTTCCTGCGCTTCCAGCTGAGCGGGCTGAGCGGCACCGTGGCCAGTGCGAAGCTCCGGCTCTACGCGACGTACTCCAACGGGAACGGGCCCGCCGTCTACACCACGAGCTCCTCGTGGGAGGAGAGCACCGTCACCTACAACAACCAGCCCGCGCCGCAGACGCTCCTGTTGACCGCGGGCCCGGTGACGGGGAACACCTGGGTCGAGTGGGACGTGACCGCCGCGGTGACAGGCAATGGCACGGTGAACCTCGCGCTGCTGCCCGCGGACCGCTATAGCACCGTGTACTACTCGCGCAACAACGCGGATACCTCCGTGCGGCCCCAGCTCGTCGTGACGGTGAACTCGAGCACGCCTCCCAGTGACTGGACGTTCTACGGCACGGCGCAGGGTGGCCCTCGCTACGTGTACGGCGTGAGCGCCGACGCGGGCGGCAACATCTGGGTGGCCGGCGGTGAGGAGGGGCTCTTCGTCCTCCAACAGGGCCAGACCCAGCTCCGCCACTTCACCATGGCCGATGGCCTGAGGCCCTATGGCTACATGCTAGATGGGAGCGCGCCCTCGGGCGTGAAGTACCTGAAGGTCATCTCCGTCGCCGGAGGCCCGGCGGGCGTCGCCTTCGTGGGCTACGAGGGCAAGCCTCCCGCCACGGGCATGCCCACCTGCGAGGACGAGTGGGATCAGGCCTATGCCGCCGGCCGCACTCCGGACGCGAGCGTCTACAAGAGCGGCGACGCGGACCGGGTGACGCTCACCGCCACCGGCATCCAGGTGGTGCACTACGATCTCTCCACTGGACCCAACAAGGTCGCCGCCGAGCCTCGTGGCCGCGAGAAGATCTGCAACATCCTGCGCATCGCCTACGATCCCCGGACGAAGAGCGTCTGGTTCGGAGGCAACCACGGCTTCGCCTGGGGCCGCGCGGACTTCCCCGGCTACAGCTGCGCGCCGGGGACCTGGGACTACGGCTGCGCGGGGGTGATGGAGCACGTGCACCCGGCCATCAACGGCTACAACAGCGATGGGACTCACCTGGTGCTGCTCACCGACGCGTACTACGGCGTGTCGGTGGCCTCGAATGGTGACGTGTGGTTCGGCGGCGCCATCCGCTCCACCCGCTTCCGCTACGGCACCGACGGCAACAACTACTGGCAGGCCCAGACCGAGACCGAGGGCAGCTCCTACGCGTGGAACCGCTACGACATCTGGCCGGACGCCGTCGCCGAGCCCACGCCTCCAACTCGGGCGCAGCGCGTGGACGACAACGTGTCCGGAATGGCCGTCATGAGCGACCAGAGCGTGTGGGTGGGCAGCTTCGGCAGGGGCCTCGCCCAGCTCAGCTCCAGCGGGCAGCGGCTGCGCACCCTGTCCACCGAGCTCATCGACGGGCACGGGTATGTGTCATCCGTCGCGGGCGATCCGCTCGATGAGAGCGTATGGGCGGGCACGGCCTGGGGCGGTGGCCTGAGCCGCGTGCGCGGCAGCACGGTGCAGAAGTACGGCAGCGGCGTGCTCCCCAACGCGCTGCTCTACATGCGCGTCTCGGACATCCAGGTGGACCGCTCGGGCCCCAGCCGCAGGATGCTCTTCGCGTTCCAGGGCACCGACAGCTCGCCCGGCGTCATCGGCGTCTACACCGGCCAGTAGCGCTCAGGCCGTGGGCTCCGGCCGCACCTCTCCTCATGGCCGGAGCCCCGCTGGGGCAACATCCACCTCTCAACGAAAGTCCCGCCGGGGTGCTGCTCCCGGCTGAGACCGAGAGTGTTCAGGGTTAGCCTGCATGGGCCCCCCGGCACCAAGCCCATGCCCTTTCCTGGCCTCCCCGCAGACATCCGGAAGGAGATCGAGGCCTCTACCGCCCTGGTGGAGGATCTGCGAGCGCACTGGCCGCATGCCATTGATCTGCGTCCGGACAAGGCCTCGGGCTACCTCGATCTGCCCTACCTCTTCCTTCCCGCCTTCCCCCACCTGCCGCTGCGCGACCTCCGGCCTCTGGCCGCCTTCTCGCGGCTGATGCATGGGGCCATCCTCCAGCACGACATGCTGGCGGATGAGGACCTTGCTCCACCTCGGGCGGGCGAGGCGGCCATGCGCCTCATGGCGATGCAGTTCGAGGCCTGCCACGTGCTCTACCCGTCCATCCCCGCTCACGCCGGCTTCTGGCAACGGCTGAGGATGGACCTGTCGGAGTACGCACACGCCCGCGTCGAGGAGCGGCGCTTCGCCCAGGGCGAGCGCTCCTGGCGCGAGTACACCGAGGAGGTGGCTCGCCGCGTCGTCCTGGGAAAGAACGGCGTGGCGCGCACGGTGGCCGCGGGGCTCGTGGAGCTGGCCCGGGATGAGCGCCTGCTCGTGCCGCTGTTGGAGGCCATTGACGCCTTCAACTTCGCCTCGCAGCTGTGCGACGACCTGCTGGACTGGCGAGATGACGCGTACCGGCGCATCCCTTCCCTGCTGCTGGCGCGCGTGCTCCCCGAGCGCCCCACCCTGCAGGGCGCGGCGTTGGAGCATGAGCTGGACCGGATCAGCCGGGAGCTCTACCTCGGAGGACATGCCGCCCACGTCGTCGGGCTGGCGCTCTCGGCCCTGGACACCGCGGACCGGCTCCGGCAGGTGCTGCCCGAGCTGCACCTGCCCTGGTACTCGCTGACGGAGGCGCTGCGCCGCAGGTGCCACGCCATCCGGGAGCACGGCGAGCGCCTCGCCGAGGAGCACCTCCCACGGCCCCGGGAGCTGCCTCCGCTCGAGCTGGAGCTGCCGGAGCCCGAGGGCCGCTGGCAGCGCGTGGCCTGGGAGGCCCTGCGCTTCCTTGTCCGGCAGTGGCACCTGGGCTTCGGCGAGATGCGCGCCGCGACACCCAGGCCAGGAAAGGATGGCGCCGCGAGCGAGGTGCTCGCACGAGCCATGGTGATCGACGCGCTGTGCGACGCGGATGCCCTGCTGGGAGGACGCCTGCGCGGGATGCTCGACTACGAAGCGCGGCACCTGCTGGGCCGCCGCGGTCCCGAGGGGCTCGCCGGGAGCGGCGGTATCCCGGGGCCCTTGCCGGACGCCGGTACCCTGACCCAGCTCGCGCGGGCCCTGCTGCGCACCGGCCATCGCGCCCAGGCCGAACAGGCCCTCGGGCGACACCTGGAAGAAGCCCTCGCCGTCTCCGCCTCGGGGCTGGCCGAAGCGGAGCAGGCCGCGCCGCTCCACGCGCTGTGGCTGCTGGATCCGGAGCGGTACGAGGACTCGCTCCAGCGCTGTGCCGAACAACTGGAGGCCCGGCTGGAGCCCGAGGCTTTCTGGAAGGAGCTCGCGCGCGCGGGGCCTTGCTCCCGAGCCCATGCCAGCCTGCGGCTGCTCAGCGCGGCCCGCTCCACTTCGCCCGCCCTGGGGCGCCTGCGCGACTTCATCCACGACTCCCAGAGGGCGGACGGTGGCTGGAGCACGGGGACAGGCCCGAGCGACGCGCTCAGCACGGCCCAGGCGCTCCTGACGCTGGCGGTGATTCAAGAGGCGAAGACGACACCCGCGGAGGCGAGCGTCGCCACACGAGCGCTCGGCTTTCTCGAGGCGGCACGTGGCGCCGAGGGGGCCTGGTCCGCCTGGCCTGTCCCGAAGACGAGCCCCGGCCCCCCCCACGTCAGCCGGACCCTCACCAGCGCCCTCGTGCTCCAGGCGGCGCTGAGCTGCCAACGCTGGGTCGAGGCCTCCGGGTAGAAGACTGGCAGCGGTTGCTTTCCGCGGTGTATGAACCCCTCCTCGCCGTGAGGAGGCCCATGGGTCGTCTTGAAATCCAACGAGGGGCCTCTGTCCTCCTGCTGGCCGTGCTCCTGGGGGCCGGCTTCGCGAGGGCTGACGAGCCCGACGTGCCAGACTGGGCCGAGGGCTGGAAGAAGACCTGGCTCCAGGCCTACGAGAACGGCTCGGTCCAGATGACGGCCAAGGTCACCCCTCGCTTCCTGGGGAACTCGCGTCAGGACGTCTTCGCCGTCCTGGAGCTGCGCTCGCTCGACTTCCCCACGGGAGAGGCTCCCGCCGCGAGCGTGGTGCTGGTCATCGACCGCTCGGCCTCGACCTCAGGCCGCCGCCTGCTGATCGCCAAGAAGGCCGCCCTGGGAGTGATCGACGGCTTGAGCGACAAGGACCACCTCTCCGTCATCCGCGTGAGCGACAAGCCGGACGTCCTCCCGATCGTGCCGATGACCCCTGAGAACCGCGAGAAGATGAAGGCCCGGGTCTCGGAGATGCAGGCGGTGGGACGCAGCGACATCTCCGCGGGGCTCGATGAAGCCTTCGACGAGCTCTCCAAGCCCACGGAGAGCAACAACTACCGGCAGGTGATTCTCTTCAGCGATGGACGGGCCACGGATGGCATGGTGGATCAGGACGGCCTGGCGGCGGTCGCTCGGGAGGCCCGCGAGCAGCACGCCATCCACGTGAACACGGTGGCCATTGGCGAGGACGCCGATCTCGATCTGATGGCGGGCATGGCCAAGGAAGGCTGGGGCTTCGCCGCCACGCTGAACGACTCCTCCGTCACGGGGCGCATCTCCATGCGGCGGCAGCTCGATCTCATCCGGCGCGCGGCCACCAACGTGGAGCTGCGCGTGAAGGTGGGGCCCACCGTCACCCTCGAGGAGGTGATGGGGCTCGACTCGGCCATGCAGGGCAACCTGGCGCGCATCCCCGTGGGAGAGATAGGCCCCGCCGAGGTGGTCCGGGTCGTCCTCCACCTCACGACGGACAACGTGGGCACGGAGGTGCGCCCCATCGAGCTCGCCCAGGTCGAGCTCGGGTACTCGGATGCCCTCACCGAGAAGCACCGCACCCAGAACCTCACGGTGCAGGCGGTGCTCAACCCCGCGAAGGCCAAGGGGCGCGAGGCCCTGGATCTCGATGCGCTGAAGATCGCCTCGCGGGCCTTCGTGGAGCGGCGCACGGCCCGCGCGGACGAGGCCGCCGAGGATGGAAACACGGCCGACGTCAAAGACATCCTGGACAAGAATCGCGAGAGCCTGAAGCAGATGGGCAGCCTGGCCCGGCTCGAGATCGCCGACGCGATGGCCCTGTTCGAGAAGCGAAGCAACGAGATCCTCCTCGAACAGAACCGCCCCCAACCCAAGCCGGACCTGTTCACCGCGAAGAAGACGAAGGCGAAGCCGAAGAAGAAGACGAAGAAGAAGCACTGAGCCGCAGGGCGCAACGTCTCACCTGAAAGGAGCGGACCGTGGACTTCACCGTGTTCGACAAGCCGGGGACGAAGGTCAAGCTCAGCACCCTCTCCGAGAAGCCTCCCAAGGGGCTCACCCAGGAGGGCGTCCAGGCGGACTTCGACAAGCTGGGCCAGGAGCTCTTCAATCTGCAGGATGTGCTCTGGGGCTCGCGCCAGCACTCCGTGCTCGTCATCCTCCAGGGGCGGGACACGGCTGGCAAGGATGGGGCCATCAAGCACGTGGTGGGCTGCCTCAACCCTCGGGGCGTCCATGTGACGTCCTTCGGCGTGCCGACCCAGGAGGAGCTGGAGCACGACTTCCTCTGGCGCATCCACCTCCACGCGCCGCGCAAGGGCGAGTTTGGCATCTTCAACCGCTCGCACTACGAGGACGTGCTCGTCACCCGCGTGCACGAGCTGGTGCCGAAGTCGCTCTGGAAGCAGCGCTACGAGCACATCAACGACTTCGAGGAGCTGCTCGCCGAGCACGGGACGATCATCCTCAAGTTCTTCCTTCACATCAGCCGCGGCGAGCAGAAGAAGCGCCTGCTCAAGCGCGAGGAGGATCCGCGCACGGCGTGGAAGCTCAGCGCGGGAGACTGGGAGGATCGCGACCTGTGGGATGACTACACGGAGGCCTACGAGGAGGCGATCTCCCGGACCTCGACGGAGCTGGCCCCGTGGACCATCGTCCCCTCGGATGCCAAGTGGTACCGGAACCTGGTGATCGCCCGCTCCATCGCCGATGCGCTCCGGCCCCACCGGAAGGCCTGGCAGAAGCACCTCGACGAGGAGGGCGTGCGCAAGAAGGCGGAGCTCGAGGCCTGGCGCAAGGGACAGCGCAAGGGACAGCGCAAGTAGGTGGCGCCTCTCCTTCGTAGCGCGCGGCTGGGAAAGCGGTAGGCTGCCGCGCACTTCGGATGGGAGAGTGGACATGAAAGCAGCGCGCTTCTCGAGCTTTGGGGCTCCGGCGGAAGTCATCCAGGTGGTGGACGAGGATCCCGGCCCGCTCGCGCCCGGCGAGGCGCTGCTGGAGGTGCTGGCCACGCCCATCAACCCCTCGGACGGCGCGACCCTTCAGGGCCTCTACGGCATCCTGCCGAAGCTGCCGGCGGTGCCCGGCAACGAGGGCGTGGGCCGCGTGGTGCGCGTGGAGGGCGCTGCCCCGGTGAAGCCGGGCGATCTCGTCTTCCTGCCCATGGGGGGCGGCACCTGGCGCACGCACATGAAGGCCAAGGCTCAGCGCCTGCTGCCCGTGCCCCCCGGTGGGGATCTGCTCCAGATGGCGATGCTCTCCATCAACCCGCCCACCGCGGAGCTGCTGCTGCGCGAGTTCGTCCCGCTCCAGCGGGGCGATTGGGTGATCCAGAACGCGGCCAACTCGGCGGTGGGGCGCTACCTCATCACCCTGGCGAAGCGCGAGGGCCTCAAGACGATCAACGTGGTGCGGCGCGCGGGGCTGGCGGACGAGCTGAAGGCGATCGGCGCGGACGTGGTGCTGGAGGACGGGGACGGCCTGGACAAGCGGGTGCGCGAGGCCACGGGCGGCGCGAAGGTGAAGCTGGGCATCGACGCGGTGGGAGGCGGGGCGACGCTGCGGCTGGCGGACGCGGTGAGCGAGGGCGGCACGGTGGTGCACTACGGGGCCATGAGCGGCAAGGGGCCTCACCTGTCCGCCGCGGCGATCATCTTCCGGAACGTGACGCTGCGCGGCTTCTGGCTGGTGCATTGGATGAGCACCGCGCCGCGAGAGGCGCAGGCGGCGCTGATGGGGAAGCTGGCGAAGCTGGTCGCCGAGGGAACCCTGAACGCGCCGGTGGATGCCACCTTCCCGCTCGAGAACATCCAGGAGGCTGTGACGCGAGCGCTGGAGGGTGGGCGCCAGGGCAAGGTCCTGCTGACGCCGGTGAAGGCCTGACGGTCGATTGAAAGGGAGAGACGCGATGCCAGGAAGAGTCGAGGGCAAGGTAGCGCTGGTGACGGGAGGGGCGTCGGGGCTGGGCGCGGCGTCCGTGCGGATGCTCGTGCGCGAGGGCGCGCGGGTGGCGATCACGGATCTGAACGAAGCGGGGGGCCAGGCGCTGGCGAAGGAGCTGGGCGAGGCTGTGCGCTTCTGGCGCCTGGATGTGACGCGCGAGGAGGACTGGATCTCGGTGGTGGACGCGGTGCTGGCCACCTTCGGCCGGTTGGACGTGGTGGTGAACAACGCGGGCATGGGCATCGCCAAGGACGTGGAGACGCTCTCGCTCCAGGAGTGGCGGCTGGTGCACGCGGTGAATGGGGACGGAGTGTTCCTGGGCTGCAAGCACGGCATCCGCGCGATGCGGCAGTGCGGCGCTCGCGGCTCCATCATCAACATGAGCTCCGTGGCGGGGCTCGTGGGGGTGGCGGGCTTCCCGGCCTATAGCTCGGCCAAGGGAGGCGTGCGCCTGCTGACGAAGTCCGTGGCGCTGCACTGCGCGCAGAAGGGCTACGGCATCCGGTGCAACTCCATCCACCCGGTCTACGTGGACACGCCCATGGTGACGCAGCTGGCGAGCCTCACCGGGGATGAGGCCAAGGCCAGGGAGCGGATGGCCAAGAGTATTCCGTTGGGCCGGCTCGGCCATCCGGACGAGGTGGCGTATGCCGTCGTGTACCTGGCCTCGGATGAGTCCTCGTTGATGACGGGCTCGGAGCTGGTGCTGGACGGCGGCACGACGGCTCAGTGAGGCGCTGAAGCGTTTAATGTCCGGAACGGGGTCTGGTAATGACGAAACTGGAAAAGCTCGTTGAGGAGTTCGCCCAGAACGTCGCTGCCCAGACGGAGGAGATCACTCACGGTAGTGCTGCCAAAGGAAACCGTCACGCGAAGCGCTACATCGCGGCATTCGACAAGTTGTGTGCGCATGGAGACCCTGGGAGGGATGCACTGGCTGTGCTGTTCATCCACCCTCGAATGGACGTGAGGGTAATGGCCGCGGCCTTCCTGTTGCGCCATCGCACAGCGGAGGCCAAGGCGGTGTTGGAAGAGGCAGCGCAGCACAGAGGGCTGTCGGCACTGAGCGCTCAGCAGACCCTGAAAAACTGGGAAAATGGCACCTGGGCACTGGACCCAGGGTAGGCACCATGCCGCACCAGATGGATCAACTGTCCATGAAAGTGCGCAACTTCCCAAAAGCGGGCATCGAGGAACTCCTCCAAGAATACGAGCAGTAGGCGATCGCCTATCGACAGGCACTGAACGCTGAGGATCATCGTGCTGCCAATCGCGCCGCCGACAGGATTATAGCACCATCCGGTTACATTGAACTCCCTCGATCATGTCCCGTAGAAAGCCCTCCAGTGTCCCAGGAGACGCCCACTAGAGAGGAAGGCACTCGGAGGCCGGAGCAAGTGACCGCTTAGTACTAGGTCAGTCGGGTGATGTTCATGTGACTTCCTGGTTGGTCGGTGGTATTCATGTTCACTGGTAACAGCAGCACTCAGTGTTCATGTGTCACTCAAGGAGCATGCTGATGGTTTCCCAGCAGAGATGCTTGGTCCTCTCTTTGTTGCTGCTTTTTGCCGCTACGGCAGTGTCCGCACAGCCAAGTGAGTGCGTACGCCAAGCAACCGCAGGAGAAAAGGTCGGGAAAGATGAATATGCAATCATTACCTACAAAGCCTCGAACACCAATCCAAGCACTCCCCTCTTGGCTACAGTGCATGTTGGCCCAGAGCAGGTGATTGCCGCTACAATTACCATCTCCGGCACTGCTGCCTACGGCTTCTATTCTGGCGTTGTGCTCAAGCCAGGATGCGTGAAGCAACCAACGCAGGTTCTTGTGACAAACACCAATCCCATTCCCGTAAGCAACCCTGGCAATTCACCGGAGCCATCGAAATCGCAGTGCATCCCGTTCTCTGCTACTCATGCAATATGGCAGGGGCACGGGTTTACACTGTCTGGTCCGAAGCAGATCTTTACATTTCAGGTTCAACAACCTCCCTGGGTTGTTTGCCAGATCAAAAAACCAAGCAATGTTGTGCCGTTTCAATTCTCGGGCAGCGTCTATACTCTTTCATCAGGCGAGGCGCTCGAATGTGGATTTACAGGCCCAAGTGGCTCGGACTCCATCTCCATCTCAGGATGTGCAGTGCAATAGCTCCTGTTAGATTGGGGCGCCTGGCTGCCAGAGCATATCGTCTTACCTAGGGCGTTGGAACCTGCCCCACAGGCCGCGGGCTGGACGAAGGGAAAGTTGGAGTGGGTGGAGTTCTTGAAGATGATGCGGCAGAGCTAGTATTAGACCGACCTCGCGGCCATGAACGAGTTTACTGAAGGCGAGTACGTCGACCTTGAGTGCCCCTACTGATGTCTGGCCACGGCACGCGGCCAAATCATATGCCTCTCACTTCTACGCGGAGACGGCAATTCGGTTGACCGTTGTGGTTCTTCTCCTGGCTCTGCTCAATGCGTGCGCCACCCCGCATGTCGTACGTCTCGATACGGGTCAGGGTGCGCCACTGGAGTACAGGCCGCCCACCTCGGCCCACTCTGTGAAGATGGACGCGGAAGCGTTTGAGGAAGCGCTGACGCAATTGGTGCTGAATGCGCCCTTCACCCTTCACTCTCCCCTGCAAGGCAGGCTGGTTCGCGCCTCCTATCCCAGCAGTGACGCAGACTCCCGCTGGCAGCGCCTGATGAGCAAGAGCTTCGGCGGCCTCTGCGAGCCGGGCCGGCGCAGCGAAAACTGCCTCTCCTTGCTCGACGACCTGATGGGCCTGAGCAAGTGGGACAAGCTGGGGGTAGCCCTGGGCTTATCCCTCGATCCTCTGAAGGAGAGCATCTCCAAGGCAGTGGAGGCCACTCTGGCCCCTCAGCTCTTCTACACCGTCATTGCGACGGGGCTCATCACCTGGGTCGTCATGGCGGCCAATCCCGAGCCCGTGTTCACGAAGACGGCGGCCATCGTCTCGACGCTCCTGCTGATCTGCCTGGGAGTGGAGACCTTCCTGGAGATGGTGGATGCAAGCCGGGAGTTGAAACGGGCCACAGACCGGGCCACGACCTGGGAGGAGTTGGAGCAGGCCAGCCAGCGTTTCGCGAACCGGGTGGGGCCGGAGGTGGCCCGCGTCTTTGTCCTCGCGGTGACGGTGGTGGTGAGCCACGGCATGGCCGGGGGATCGGCGTGGATGGCCTCTCGGCTGGCGATGCTGCCTAGCTTCTCGGAGGCAGCCGTGGCGGGTGCCTCACGAATCGGCATCAGCTTGGCGAACGTGGGACAGGTGAGCGCGATAGCCATTGTAGGAGACACCATTGTCATCTCGCTGCCCGCCACGGCGGTCGCCGCTGTAGCCCAGAGCTTGGGAGGTACCACAGCCGGTATCAGGTCCTGGGGCTCGTTCAGCGGCCTCAAGAACGCATTGGGCCCGGCGGGAGAGGGCAAGCAGTGGCACCACATAGTCGAACAAACGCCGAGCAATGTGGATCGGTTCGGTCCCCATGCACTTCACAACACCGAGAACGTGGTTGCCATTGATGAAGAGGCTCATCGGCGGATCAGCGCGTACTATTCGTCCAAAGATCCTGCCATCTCAGGTGATCAAACTGTACGACAATGGCTGAGTGGCCAATCGTTCCAAGCCCAGCGCGCGTTCGGCTTGAAGATCCTGAGGGACTACGGAGTTGTTCCATGAATGTGCGCAACTTCCGCAAAGCGAGCATCGAGGAACTCGTCCAAGAATATGAGCAGTCGGCGATTGCTTACGGACAGGCGCTGAACGCCGCGGATCACCGTGCCGCCAACCGCGCCGCCGACAGGATCATAGGAGCCTACCGTGAACTCCGGAGCCGGGCAGTGGCCTCCCACCTCCTTCCGCTGTTGAAGAGCGAGGACGATTTCGTGCGTTCCTTCGTGGCGGCACATGCGTTGGAGTTCGCGCCAGAGCAGGGAGAGCCTGTTCTGCAGGAGCTTGCTGCCCGCCCGGGGCTTCGCCGGACACCGGCTGAGTACACGCTCAAGGCGTGGCGAGAGGGGACACTCAAGTTCCCGTGAACTGCTTTCTCAGCGGGCCCGGCACGCCGGGTCGAGCAGCTCGGGGCGGTACTCGAAGTGCATGGTGTCGTAGTGGTACCAGCGCCCGCCCCAGATGAAGCCCTCTGCCTCGAACGCGTCCACGATGGCCTGGGGGATGCGGTTCTCCCAGTGCACCGGTGTCTTCGGCTTCGCCCACTCCCAGTAGTGTGAGCGCGCCACGTTCAGGTCGATGGACACCCCATACGAGTGGGCGCTCTGGCGGTTCGTGTTCGCGATCTTCCGCCAGTTGAAGGTGCCTCCCACGTTCGTCAGAAAGGGCCGCAGCGTCGGATCCTTCTCCACCGCCGCCGTGAGCCGCTTCTCCACTCGCGCGAAGACCGGCGCTACCTTGCGGTGCACCTTGAGCTTCTGCCCGAGGAACTCGATGCCCACCACGTCTACCTGCGCCTGCGATGCGCCGTAGGTCGCGTGAAACAAGGGCTCGAAGCGGATACGTCCCGGATCCTCGTTCTCCTTTGTCACCGGAGTGATGGGGCCCGCGTGATACGGGATGGAGAACGTGTCCTCCAGATCGGGATCTTCGAGCTTCTCCTCGAAGGACTTCGTGCGCCCGTCATCGAACGGGTACGTCTTGCCTCCCGGCAGCCGCGCCATCCACGTGCCGCTCTCCCGCACCGGCTCCACCGGATACCACTTCGACAGGCAGGCCAGCGCGGGCGGTGGAGCCTCCGCGGAGGCAGTGCTCCCCTGCCCCGCCCAGGCCCCCCTCGCGCTCCCCAGCGTCACGATCAGCACGGCACATCGGAAGCGCGGCGACCTGACGGGCATGGAGCGAGTGGGCACCCAATCATGCTGCCACACTGATGCGCGCCGCGCTGATACGGCCCTCAGCGAATGCGCACCCGGTCACCCTCGATGCGCGCGTCGCTCCCCAGATCGTCGGAGAGACTCTTGATGAGCTGGGCCACTCCCGGATCTCCCTCCGCACGCCGAGGCGGCTCGCGCAGCCCGGCTCGCAGGGGCAGCGCCTCCACCTCCACCGCCGCTCCCGCCTCATCAATGTGGAAGCGCAGCACGTAGGCGTCTCGCGCGTCCGTGCAACCACACGAGAAGGCCAGGTTGCCCAGCGAGTACGCGATGACGCCGCGCCCTCGCCGCTCGATGCCCTGGGGCGTATGCGGACCGTGGCCCAGCACCGCCGTGGCCCCCGCGTCGATGAGCCGCCCCGCCAGCCTGCGCTGCTCCTTCGTGGGCAACAGCGCCCCCGTGCGCCCCCAGTGCAGCGACACCAGCACGGGCCCCGCCGCTCGCGCCTCGCGGACCCGAGCCTCCAGCGCGGAGGACTCCGCCTCGGACCAACCCTCGGAGACTTCCCGCGCGATGAGCCGCACCCGCCGCCCCCCCCGCACCACCTCCGCATCCGTGGAGGCCGTGGCCGCCTGGAGGCCTTGGGCCCGCAGGTGCTCCACCGTCTCCGCGAGCCCCTGCGCTCCCTGATCCAACGCGTGGTTGTTCGCCAGCGACACCACGTCCACGCGGCCGTGGAGCCAGCGCGCCACCCCGGGAGGTGCGTTGAACTTCGGCTGTCCTACCGGCGTCCCATCCTGGGCGAGCCCCGACTCATGCCCCGAGGCTGTCAGCGGCCCCTCCAGGTTGAGGAACCGCACGTCTCCCTGGAGCAGCGAGGCCAGCGGCGCCACCTGCGCCTCGGGCGTGCTCGCGCTGGTCTGCAGATCCCCCGCGGCGGAGACCGTCAGCGGCGCGGCCCCCAGGCACAGCAGCAGGAGCAGGCCGCCCATCTACGTGGCCCAGATGGACTCGACGCGCTTGCGCACGGTGAGCCGCCCCTGCATGAAGCCGGGGAGCGAGCGCAGCGGTGCGAGCGCCGGGCAGCGGTCAATCCACTCCAGATCGATGAGCGCCGAGTCCGCCGCCCGCAGGAAGTAGGTCAGCGCGCGCTCTGGATGGCCGCTCAGGGCCAACACCTCCGTGGCGAGCTGGCAGAGCAGCGACGCGAACCTCGGGCTGATCGGCGCCTGAAGGAGCATGTCGAACCTCTCCACCAGAGGCCCCGGATCCCCGTCTCCCAGAACCGCGGCCGCATACGCGTCCGTGTTGAGCGCGAGCTGGGCGGGCTCATCGCGAATCTCTTCGCGGCATCGCTGGACCTCCTCGCGATCCTTCATCCACGCGCCGACCCGCATGCGCATGAGGAGCGTCGGCATCCGCTGGAACGGGTACTTCGACAACCGCTCGATGTTCAGGCGGTAGTCGTCCATCTTCCCTCGGAGCGCGCTGCAGCGGGCTATCTCGTACAGGGCGATGGACATCTCGGGATCCAGCTCGTAGGCCGCGCGCAGCCGCGCCAGTCCTTCATCCGCGCGCCCCGCCTCGCACTGCAGGCTCCCCAGGTACTGCAGGGCTCCGGGGAAGGTCGGCGCCGCGGCCAGCGCGGAGCGGAGCGAGACGGCCGCCAGCCGCCAGTCGCCATCCTGGGTCGCCCGCATCGCCTTGGCCAGCAGCGTCTCCACCAGCTCCGGAGCCAGCTGAACGGCGCGGTCAACGCTCGCGCGGGCCATGGACGCCCAGTCCCGCTGGCCGTCCGAGTTGCGCATGAACCACATCCTCATGCTGGCCAGGGCATGCAGCGCCACGGCGGGCAGGAAGCCCGGGGCCTGGACGATGCACGCGTCCAGCGGCCCGATCACCTCCTCGGGCAGCGCCTGCGAGCGCGTGTGCACCTGCACCATCGCCTGCCGGTAGAGCTCCAGCATCTCGGGGGTCGCCTGATCCCGGTACGTGGCAATGAGCAGCTCGCCCCGGATCGCCTCCGCCATCCGCCGCCCCAGCCGATCCTGGATCGCGAACGCGTCATCTCCCGAGTCCTCGAAGCGGCCGCTCCACAGCTGTACGCCCGAGGCCACCTCGACCAGCCGCAGCGACGCGCGCACCATCTTCCCGAGGCTCTGCACACCTCCATCGACCACGAGCCCCACGCCCAGCTCTCGCCCCACCACCCGCGGATCCCGCTCGTTGCGGAAGCGCTCCGTGGCCCCGCTGCTCTGCACCCGGGCGCCTCGGGTGCGCGACAGGACGTCGATGAGGCCCTCGGTCACCGCGTCGCCCAGGTACTCCTGCTCCTTGGGGCCCATGAACCGCAGCGGCAGCACCGCCAGGCCCTGCTCTCCCGGGCGGCTCATCGTCCGCGGTGTCGGACGCGGCACGCCGGTGTTCGCCTGCGCGCCCCACCCCGTCGAAGCGGCCGTGGCGCTCGGCGTCACCACTCCCGTGGAGGTGGCTCCGGGCACGGGCGTGCGCGAGGCAGCGGCCACCTCCACCGGCTCGCCCACCGAGCCCAGCCAGGTCCTCAGCACGGCGGCCACCTCGGAGGCCCCGGAGGGCCGCTCGCCGGGCTCGCGCGCCGCGCACTGCCGCACCAGGTGGGCCAGCGCGTCCGGGACACCGGTGCGCCCCGTCGGATCCGGTGGGGGCTGCCTCAGCCGAGCGAAGGCCACCGCCATGGGGGAATCTCCCGTGAAGGGCACCTCGCCGGTGAGCATCTCGTAGAGCAGCAGCCCCACCGCGTACAGATCCGAGCGCACCTCCACCTCGCCACCGGAGATCTGCTCCGGAGACATGTACATGGGCGTGCCCACCATGCCCTGCGTGCGCGAGGCCGACTCGCCGGCCATGGCCCGGGCGATACCAAAGTCGGTGAGCACCACCCGGCCGCCCTTCTCCACGAGCACGTTCGCCGGCTTCAAGTCCCGGTGCACCACCCCCGCCGCGTGGGCCGCGGCCAGTCCCTCACTCACCGCCAGCGCGATCCGCGCGGAGCGCACCGGCCCCAGCACCCGCTCGCGGCCCAGCAGCGACTGCAGATCCTCCCCCTCCACATACTCCATGGTCAGGAAGAGGTGCCCCGCGTGCTCGCCCAGATCGTGCGTGCGGGCCACGTGGTGGTGGGAGATGCGCCGGGCCAGCCGGACCTCGCGGCGGAAACGCTCCAGCAGGTCCCCCCGCTGTCCGTCCCCCAGCTCGAGCATCTTCAGCGCGACCAGATCGCCCACCAGGGTGTCGCGCGCCCGGTACACGGTGCCCATACCCCCGCGCCCGATCTTCCCCAGCAGCATGTAGCGCCCAGCGAACAGGCCTTCGCCCTCCGCGGCCACTACGCGCGGCGCGCCCGGCGAAGCCACTACGGTATCGTCGTTGCCCAGCGGAGCGTCGGCTCCATTGCGATCCTCTGACACGGCCGGCGCAGTGTATCCGCCCGGCCCCTTCCCGCCCAGCAATCCGCTCTTCCGGGGGCGGCGGTGACCTACCGTGCAGCCAGCCGCCACCTGGGCCGCCGGGTGAGCACCGGCAGTCTCTCGGCAGCCCTCTCAGTGTTGAGTCATGGGGCTCTCCCCCCTTTTGCCACACAGTTGTCCTCGCCGGGCGTAGGGTAAGGGTGGCCCCGCCGGGCCATGGCCGGGGGAAGTGAGAGAGGCATGCTCCTTCGAGGACTGCTCAGCGGCATCGCAGCGGCCATCCTGGCCCTGGCGCTCACGGTGGCGATAGCCCTGGTCACCATCACCACCCAGATGGAGAAGAACAACCGGCAGCTCTTGCTGGCCGTGGAGAGCATCCACACGGCGGAGCAGATCGAGATCCATCTCCTGCGCCACAGCCGCGAACACCGGCTGCTGGAGTCCACGAACGACCCGCACCACGACGACGGCATGCACGCGGAAGAGGAGAAGCTCCGGCAACAGCTGAGCCAGGCCGGCCAGTACGTCGGGAGCCCCGAGGAAGCCCACATCCTGGAGGACCTCAGGCGGCATGCCGAGGAGTACCTGGCACACGGCAAGGACGCGAAGGCTCCTGGCCAGGGGGACGTTGGGGATGACTCTACGCTCATCCAACCGGCGCTGGAGGACTCGGAGCAGCTCGTGAAAATCAACCTCGACGAAGCCGCCGCGGTGACGACGGAGACACGGCGGTGGGAGCAGGTGGCCAACCTCCTGGCCGCCACCGTGAGCACGGCGCTGCTCGCCGGCATCGTCATGGCCCTCTGGAGCATCCGCCGTTATCTGTACCGCCCCCTCCTGTTCATCCGCGATGGGCTGGTGCGCTTCCGTCCGGGGGCCTCCGGGGTGGTGGTGCCCGAGGCGGGCCCTGGGGAGCTGCGGGAGATCGCGCATGAGTTCAACGTCATGGCCGCACGGCTCGAGCGCCAGCGCGAGGTGCAGCTGCGCTTCATCGCGGGCGTGGCGCACGATCTGCGCAACCCCCTGAGCGCGCTCAAGCTGAACGCCTCCTTGGTGCGCCCGGACCGCCCCCTGCCTCCTGAAGAGAAGGTGCGCGAGCGCTTTGCTCTCGTGGTCCGCCAGGTGGAGCGGATCGAGCAGATGGTCGAGGATCTGCTCGACACCGCTCGAATCGAAGCGGGCAAGCTGGAGTTGCGCCTGACGGAGCACGATCTGCGAGGGCTGCTCCGCGAGGCCGTGGCGCTCCACGAGGAGACGTCGGCCGAGCACGAGCTGGTGCTCCACGTACCGGACGAGCCGGTGCTGGTGCGCGGTGATGCCACGCGCCTCTCGCAGGTGCTCAACAACCTGCTGAGCAACGCCATCAAGTACTCGCCCCGGGGCGGCCAGGTGCGCGTCGAGCTGACCCTCACCTCCGACGACGCCTGGGTGGCGGTGACGGACCCGGGAGTGGGCATCCCCGCCGCGGAGCTCGAGAGCATCTTCGAGCCCTTCCGGCGCAGCACCACCACCCGCGACACCATTCCCGGCGTGGGCCTGGGGCTGTCCGTGGGCCGCCGGATCATCGAGGCCCACGGCGGCCACATCCACGCGGAGAGCCAGGAGGGAACGGGCACCACCTTCCGCTTCCGCGTGCCCCGCGCGCCCCGGCCCCCAGGTTGATTCCTGGAGTGAGATGACTACAGCCCGGTGACGAGGCGGTGTGCTATATCGCGGCCATGAAACGAACCATCGTCGTGTGTGGCCATGGGCCTGGAATTTCGGATGCAGTGGCTCGCAGGTTTGGCAAGGAAGGGTTCGCCGTCGCGTTGGTCGCCCGCAATGCGGAGCGGCTGAAGGCCGCGGCCGAGAAGCTCTCGGGCACGGGGATCACCGCGAAGGCTTTCGCGTGCAACCTGGGCGATCCCAAGGCGGTGCGCTCGCTCATCCGCGACGTGCGCACGTCGCTCGGGCCCATCGCGGTCATTCACTGGAACGCGTACACCCCCGGAGCGGGCGATCTGACGACCGCGCCCGTCGAGGAGCTGCACGCACCGATCGACGTGTCGGTGTTCGGCCTGGTGGCCGCGGTGCAGGAGTCGCTGCCCGATCTGAAGAATGAGAAGGGCTCGGTGCTCATTACGGGCGGAGGCCTCGCGTTCTATGATCCGAAGGTCGACGCGACGGCGGTCCAGTGGAATGCCATGGGGCTGGCGATCGGCAAGGCCGCGCAGCACAAGACCGCGGGGATCCTGCACCAGAAGCTCAAGGGCGACGGCGTCTACGTCGGCGAGGTCGTCGTGCTCGGGCAGGTGAAGGGCACGGCGTTCGACTCCGGCCATGCCACGCTCGAGGCGTCGGCCATCGCCGAGAAGTTCTGGGAGCTGACCCAGCGCCGCTCGGAAGCCACGGTCAACTTCTCGTAGAGGCTCCACGCGGGCGGGGGTGGCTCGCGGGCCTACCGCGTCACTCCCGCGGCGACCGCCGCGTTGAACGGAGGCGTGTCTGCCTCCCGCGCGGCGGAGGCTGCCGAGCCACCCGCGCGGGTGAAGTTCACACCGCGCCGGCCCACGATGTCATGCACGAGCACGGGCGCGCCCGCGGCGCTCAGCAGGCGCTCTCCGGCGGAGCGGCACTCGAACTCCATGACGACGCGCATGCGCAGCCTGTCGCTGATCAGGATCTCGTCGCGCCGGGCCACTCCCAACAGCCGCGAGGCGTTCTCCACCGCCTCCCCGACCAGCGTGTAGTCCAGGCGCCCCAGCTCCGGGCCTCCCAGGCCTCCCAGGACTACCTCGCCCGAGTCCAGCGCCAGGCCCACGCCGTGCGTCCTCGCGGCGGCCTCCTCCCCACGGGCAGCCATCGCCCGGAGCTGCTCCCGGGCCGCCAGGCACGCATCCACCGCATGGCGCAGGTGATCCTGGCCGCGGAACATCAACCGCACCGAGTCCCCCAGGAAGCGGTCCACCATGCCACCGCGCGAGAGGAACTCGGGGACGAGCCCCTGGAAGTGCTCGTTCAACCGCTGGATGACGGCATCGGGCGTGTGCTGGCGCACCACGGGGGTGAAGTCCTGGAGGCGCAGCAGGACGACCGTGGACTCCATCTTCTCCCCGGCCAGCGCGCCGGGCCCCTGCGCCAGGGGCCGCAGGCGCTCCAGGACGGTGCTCTGCACGAACATGCGCAGCAGCGCGTTCTCCTCGATGGAGTGCATCATCTGCCGCGCCTCGGCCACGTGCTTGAGCGTCTTGTTCAGCGTGGCCTCGAGATCCTGGAGATCGAGCGGCTTGGTGAGGAAGTCGTACGCGCCGCGGTTCATCGCGGTGCGGATGTTGGTCATGTCGCTGTAGGCCGAGACGATGATCACCTTGGCCAGCGGGTTCACCTCGCCCACCCGGCTCAGGAACGAGAGCCCATCCATGCGCGGCATGTTGATGTCGGTGAGGATGACGTCGATGTCCGGGTTCTGGCGCAGCTTCTCCAGCGCGTCCTCGCCATCCGAGGCGAAGGTGAACGCGTAGATCTTGTCGCGGATCTGCCGGCGGAAGGCCTGGGATAGCAGCGTCTCCACATCCGGCTCATCGTCCACCACGAGGATCCGCGCCGCCTGGGTGCGGGGCGTCTGGACGATCGCCGCGAAGGAGGCGGCCAGCTCCTGCGCGGACTGGAAGCGCTGGGAGGGATCCGGGTGCAGGGCCTTGAAGAAGAAGCGATCCAGCTCCGGGCCCAGCTCGGGCAGCAGCGTGGAGGGCCGGGTGTCCGGCGGGTGGAAGGAGCCGTTGAGCAGCTCGCCCACGGCTTCCAGCTTGAAGGGGAACTGGCCGGTGAGCGCCCGGAAGAGCACCACCGAGATGGACCAGAGATCGCTGCGGTGATCCAGGTTGGTGTCCCCGCGGATCTGCTCGGGGCTCATGTAGCGCAGCGTCCCCACCATCCCGTCCATGGACTCGGGGGTCACCTCCGAGGAGGTGCGCGACTGCTGCCGCACCAGCCCGAAGTCGAGGATCTTCACCACCTCCTGGCCGTCCACCCGGGACACGAAGAGGTTGGCCGGCTTGAGATCGCGGTGGACGATGCCCACGGTGTGCGCGGCCGTCAGCCCACGGGCGATCTGGGTGAACAGCCCCGCGAGCTGGGCGGGCGGCAGCCGGGCTCGGCGCGTGAGGCGGGCCTCGAGGTCCTCTCCCTCGAGCAGCTCCATGACGAGGTAGGGCTCGTCTCCGTCCAGGCCGAAGTCATGAATCTGCACGACGTTCGGGTGGTGGAGCTGGGCGATCGCCTTCGCCTCTTTCTCGAACTGGTGCCGGGCCCCATCGGACGAGAGGCGCTGGGACGTGGTGAGCTTGATGGCGACGCGGCGATGGAGGTGGGGATCGAACGCCTGCCAGATGGCACCCATGCCACCGCCAGCGAGCCTGCGTTCGAGCACGTACCTGCCCCCAACCTGGCGTCCCATGAAGCGATCACCCGTGCAAGCGCCGGAAGTAGGACCCGGCAGTGAGGTGGAATTGCTGCCCCCTAACGAGACGGTCATATCACCAGCGCTCGCTCGCCGCGCCGGGTGGCTCCTCACCCGGAGGGGCAACTCCACTCGGGACCTGTTGCCCATGACGCATTGCATCCATGCACTTCGGGGTAGAAAGGGTGCACGCCGGACCAACCTGGAGGGTCTCTTCGATGGCCACGCCTCGCCTGCGCCGCGCCCTGCTCACGGGGCTGGGAGCGCTGCTGCTGCTGGTAACCACGGTGGCCGGAGTGGGCTGTCACGCCTTCTCCGCGCCCGTCTACCGAGGCCCCAAGTCGGACCACTTCGACGGCGAGCGGTTCCACAACCTGGAGCCCCGGCACACGCGCATGAGCTTCCTCGAGTGGCAGATGAACCGGGAGCGAGGCCCCTGGGCGGATTGGACGGAGGCGCCTCCCGGGCCTCCCCCGCCCCGGCGTGTGGCTCGCGGGGAGGTGCGCGTCACGTTCATCAACCACGCCACCACGCTGCTGCAGCTGGACGGCGTGAACGTGCTGACGGATCCGATCTGGTCGGAGCGCTGCAGCCCGGTGTCCTTCGCGGGCCCCAAGCGCGTGCGTCCGCCGGGGATCCGCTTCGAGGATCTACCGCCGATCGACGCGGTGATCCTCAGCCACAACCACTACGATCACATGGACGTGCCGACGCTGAAGCGGCTGGTGGCGCAGTTCCCCAACGCGCGCTTCTTCGCGGGGCTGGGCAACAAGGCGTTCCTGGAGTCCAAGGGGATCTCCCCCGTCACGGAGCTGGACTGGTGGCAGGAGGCGCGGCTCACCCCGGAGGTGAAGCTGGTGAGCACGCCCTCGCAGCACTTCTCGAACCGGGGGCTGGATGATGGCAACGGGACGCTGTGGACCAGCTACGTGCTCCAGGGCCCCTCGGGCGTGACGTTCTTCGCGGGAGACACTGGCTACGGCCAGCAGTTCCGCAAGGTGCGCGAGCGCTTCGGCCCGGTGCGGCTGGCGGTGCTGCCGATCGGTGCCTACAAGCCCGCGGCCTTCATGGAGGTCATCCACGTGTCGCCTGGGGAGGCGGTGCAGGCCAGCGTGGACCTGGAGGCGAAGGTGAGCGTGCCCATGCACTACGGCACCTTCAACCTGGGCGATGACGGGCAGGAGGAGCCCGTCACCGAGCTGCGGAAGGCGATCGACGCCCGGCCCGAGGAGCGCAAGCCTCAGTGGTGGGTGCTGGGCTTCGGCGAGGGCCGGAACGTGCCCTGAGAGAGGAACGAGCCTCGGTCACAGGGCCGGTCAGGGGAAGCAACGCCGAGAGGACTTGCTCCAAGGTGCCGGAGACGGGGCGCACCTCCACGGCGATGCAGCTCAGGCCTTCGCGTCGAGCCGCTGCGGCGGCTCTCCGCTCGCGTGCTGCGCGCCGTTGCTGGACCCGTTGCCGCCGGCCGGCTTGTCCTCCACCTTGTCGACCGCGTGCTTCTCCAGCATGGCCTTGGAGAGCGCGTGCTCGTCCGCGGCGCGGCGGGCCTCGCGCTCCTTGTAGCGGCGGATGGCCGGGGCCATGATCTCACCCATCAGCGTGCGGTAGTCCATGCCCGCGCCCTGGGCGATCAGCACCAAGTCACTCCAGCCCGGCGTGAGTCCAGGCAGCGGGTTGCACTCGATGAAGTAGATGCGCCCCTTGTCGTCCATGCGGAAGTCGATGCGCGCCACGTCGCGGCACCCCAGCGCCATGAACGAGCCACGCGCCGCCGCGCGCAGCTTCTCCAGCAGCGCCGGCTCCAGCTTCGCGGGCGCGTCGTACCGGATGCGATCGTTCCAGTCGAGCTTGTGCTGGAAGCTGTAGACCGGCGTCTTCTCCTCCTTGTCCAGGAAGACGATCTCCATGGGCGGTAGCACGCGCGGGCGGCGCTCGCCGAGCAGGCCCACCGTGAACTCGCGCCCGCCGATGTACTCCTCGATCAGCGCCGGCTGCTGGTACTTGCCCACCAGCTCCTTCACCACCTCGCGCAGCTCCGCCTCGGTGTTGCAGACGCTCTTGCTCACCACGCCCTTCGAGGAGCCCTCCGCCACCGGCTTCACGATCAGCGGGAAGGTGGTGAACTCCTTGTTGAGCCGCTCCTTGCCCGTGAGCATGAGCTGGAAGGTGGGCGTGTGGATGCCCGCCTGGCGGACGATCTTCTTCGCCAGCGCCTTGTCCAGCGCGAGCGAGAGCGTGGCCGGATCGCTTCCCGTGTACGGGATGTCCAAGAGCTCCAGCATCGCCGGCACCTGGCTCTCGCGGTTGCGGCCCTTGAAGCCCTCGGCGATGTTGAAGACGATGTCCACCGGCGTGGTGGCCAGCACCGTGGGCAGCTCCTGGTTGGCCTCGAGATCGATCACCTCGTGGCCCCACGAGGCAATGGCCTCGCGGATGGCCTGGAGCGTGGCCGGCGAATCGTACTCGGCCTCGCTGTCCTCCGAGGCGTCCGCCGTGGGCTTCACGCGCTTGACGTTGTAGGTGAAGCCCACGCGCAGCGGGCCGCTCTTGCGCGCCGGCTTGCCCTGGCGCCGCGCCGAGTCCTTGATCTTGTTCCGCTTGGCCGCGCCCTGGATGATGCTGCCAATCACCCCATCCAGGTGCAGCCCCTCCAGCTCCGCCGAGGCGTAGATGCCGGCGCCCGGCTCCAGGCTGGGCAGCGCGTTGATCTCCAGGAAGTACGGCACGCCCGCGTCGCTGAGGCGGAAGTCGATCCGGCCCAGATCCCGGCAGTCCAGCACCCGGAAGATCTTCTGCGCCATCTCGCGCATGTCCTCCGCCGTCTTCGCGGGGACATTGGCCGGAGCCTTCACGCTCACGGCCTTGTAGTTCTTCACCTTCAGATCGTAGTCGTAGATCGGGTACCTGCGGCCCGCAGTGGCGGCCGGATCGATCACGTACTCCACCGGGGTGAGCACGCCGTCGTAGTCGTTGTCCACGGCGGCCAGGAACGGCACCGTCACATCCCGCCCGCCGATGTACTCCTCCACCAGCACGCCGGCCGGGTACTTGGAGAGCGCCTGCGCCACCTTGGCGCGCACCTCATCCAACGTCTCGGCGATGGAGTCCTGGGTGATGCCCTTGGAGGAGCCCTCGAAGTTCGGCTTGACGATGACGGGGAAGCGCAGGTTCTCCGCCGTCAGCTCGCTGAGCTTCTCCACGTACTGCCAGCCCGGCGTGCGGATGCCGTGCTTGGAGAGGATCAGCTTGGTGAGCTGCTTGTCCAGGGTGATGGCCAGCGCGTACGCGTCGCTGCCCGTGTACGGGAAGCCCAGCTCGTCGAAGAGGGCCGGGAAGAAGGCCTCGCGGAAGCGGCCGCGGCGCCCCTCGGCGGTGTTGAAGATCAGCTCCGGGCTGTAGGCCTCCAGCCGCGCCACGGTGCGCGAGGCCGGGCCGCTCACCTCGAAGCGCTCCAGCCGGTGGCCGAGCCGCTCGATGGCGGCGGCCAGGGCGTTGACCGTCTCCTGGGTGTCGAACTCCGCCTCCTCTTCCGAGTCGGAGAGCCTGAGGTTGTACGTCAACGCGATACGCACGGCTTCCCCCTTCTCGCTTTCCTCAGCGAGCGGTCGCGGCGAGTCTTGGCCGCGGACAACAGTCGTCCCGGGGCGCGCTCATGCGCCACGGGGGTACGGGCGCCAACAGTCGCGCCCGCCACAACCTTTCCATCCACCACCTGCGTCTGGGCCCACATATCCCCGAGCCGCCAACCAAGCGGATCCTTGAGGACCCTCCAGCCCTCCAGCCCGCCGATGACGAGCAGCCCGGCCGCGCCCGCCACCAGGCCCAGGCCCTCGGGCATCATCCCCAGCAGAATGATCAGGGCCAGCGGCGCATTGCGCAGCGCGCTGTCCCGGTGGCGCGCCGCCGAGTGCGTGGGCAGGTACATCACCTTCACGCCGAAGATGCGCTTGCCCACGCTCTGGCCCTGGAGCATGCCGTCCGCCAGCAGCAGGAAGAGCAGCGCCACCACGGAGCCGGCGGCGCCGCACACCACCCACAGGCCCCACGCCACGGCCACGTCCACCAGCCGCGCGCCCAGGCGCAGCAGCAGCGAGGCCTTGGGGTAGGGAGAGCTGGCCATGGCATCGCCCTCGTGGACCAGGCGCAGCACGCGCTCGGTCCGAGGAGTGGCCATCCAGGGCCGTTCGGGGGCGGGGCTCACTCCTCGGGCTCCAGCGTGAGGCCCTTCTCGAGGGTCTCGGGCTCGTCCAGGCCCGCGAGCTGGGCCAGCCGCTCGTAGGCGCTGATGGGAGGGCGCTGGCCCGGGCCGGTCCGCTTCTCGTGCACCCGAGCGTGGTCCGCCATCAGCTCCGCCGTGGGCGAGCCCGTCTCGGACAGGCGCATCAGCCGCTCCCGAGCCGCCTCGGCGTCATGCTCGTGCGCCTCGCCCTCGCGGGTGAAGAAGACGAAGGCCATGGCGGGACGCTTGGAGGCCTCGCGCATGGCGAACTGCACCCCATCCAGGTTCCAGCCCTTGGCGATCCACTCGTTGAGGGTGCGCTCCAGCGAGCCCTCATCCACCGTGGACAGCTCCACCACTTTGTACTGCAAGGGACCCGGCGCGCGGACAACCGGGGTGTGACCCGATCCGGGGCGCTTGCCGGCTCGACGGGGGGAACGTTCGGGCGGAGGTTTCGCCGCCTTGCGTTTGGGGCGCTTCTTCTTCGTGGCCATGGCCGTAGCGCTCACTTTGCGCGCAGTCCCGGTGAGGATCAAGCGGCCCGGAAAACTTCTCGGGCTGCCTGTCGGCTAGAGGAGCTTGGACGCCTCCAGCGCGTGGTAGGTGATGATGAGATCCGCCCCGGCGCGCTTGATGGAGGTGAGGATCTCCATCATCACGCGATCGCCATCCACCCAGTTGTTCTGGGCGGCGGCCTTCACCATGGCGTACTCGCCGGACACGTTGTAGGCCACCACGGGCAGCTCGAAGCGCTCCTTCACCCGGTGGATGATGTCCAGGTACGAGAGCGCGGGCTTGACCATGATCATGTCGGCGCCCTCGTCCACGTCCAGGGCCACCTCCTTGAGGGCCTCGCGCGCATTGCCCGGATCCATCTGGTAGCCGCGGCGATCGCCGAACTGGGGCGCGCTCTGGGCGGCCTCGCGGAACGGGCCGTAGAAGCCGGAGGCGTACTTGGCGGCGTAGGCGAGGATGGGCGTGTCCACCAGGCGGGACTCGTCCAGGGCCTTGCGGATGGCGGTGACGCGGCCGTCCATCATGTCCGAGGGGGCGATGATGTCCGCGCCGGCCTGGGCGCAGGTGACGGCCATCTGCGCCAGCAGCGGCAGGGTGGCGTCATTGGCCACGTGCCCGCCCTCGAGCACGCCGCAGTGGCCGTGATCCGTGTACTCGCACAGGCACACGTCCGCCATGACTTGCAGCTCGGGGACGGCCTCCTTGATGGCGCGGATGGCGCGCTGGACGATGCCGTCTCGCGCGTACGCCTGCGTGCCCCGATCGTCCTTGTGATCCGGGATGCCGAAGAGGATGACGGAGGGCACCCCGAGCGCCTTGGCCTGCTTTGCCTCGGCCACCGCGTGCTCGATGGAGAGGTTGAAGATGCCCGGCATGGAGCCGATGGGACGGCGCACGTCCCGGCCCTCCACGACGAAGAGCGGATAGATGAAGTCAGAGGGAGCCAGCGTCGTCTCCCGGACCATGTCCCGGAGGACGGGGGAGCGACGCAGGCGGCGAGGACGGTGAATGGGGAAGGCCATGGGCGCAGGTTAAACCGTCGCCGGGCTCTCATTCAGCCCTCAAGTGGATCCAAGGCCCTGCCGGGCAGGCGACGAGGCGACCTGTGTCGCACCCGCTCCCCCACCCGGGGCCTCATTCCAAGGGCTTCAGTGCCAGGTTCGCCGGAGCGACTCGCGGGAGGCGCTCTCGGCGCGCTGCTCGGCAAGCTCCGCCTCGTGCAGGGCGCGGGCATAGCGGCTGTAGGCGGCCTCGGTCCCTTCCTTGAGCCCCTCCTGCGCCGCCGTAAGCTCCCGGCGGGCCTGCATCAGTTCCTTCGTCACGGCCTCGGTCCACGTCATTGAGTTCGTTCCTCCTTCCCCTGGCCCCTTGCACAGAGCGGACCAGGGGTAAGCATGGGTGAAAGGCTCGAAAAGTGGAGCTTTCACGCCGCAAGTGAACGCCCGTGCGGCGAACGAGCCTTCCCAGGAGCGCCAACCGCCCCGCGCGAGCAGGCCCAAGGCGCGCCCGCTCGCCCGCCACCCCTCCCGGGAGGGCAATCGGCGCCCCGCCTCATCGTCTAGAGTGGCGACCGTGTCAGCGATCGAAGTCAGTGGGCTCCGCAAAACCTACCGGCGCGCCTTCCGGCGGACGGGCAATGACGCCTTGCGCGGCGTGGATCTCTCCGTGCCCGAGGGCAGCGCCTTTGGCCTGATTGGCCCCAACGGCGCGGGGAAGACGACGTTCATCAAGGCCATCCTCGGCATCGTCCAGCCCACGGGGGGCACGGTGAAGGTGCTGGGAGGCTCGCCCGAGGATCCCCGCATCCGCGCGCGCATCGGCTACCTGCCCGAGCGCCTGCACCTGCCCAGCTCGTGGACGGCCGTGGCGTTTCTCCACACCGTGGCGAAGCTCAAGGGCCTGCGGCCGGATGAGGCCGGGAACCTGCGCTTGCTGGAGCGCGTGGGGCTGACGCAGGCGGCGGGCCGGCGCATCGGGGGCTACTCCAAGGGCATGCGCCAGCGGCTCGGGCTGGCGGCGGCGCTGGTCGGCTCCCCTTCCCTGCTCGTGCTGGACGAGCCCACCGACGGCATCGATCCCATCGGCCGCGTGGAGGTGCGAGCGATTCTCCAGGAAGAGGTCCGGCGCGGCACCACGCTGTTCCTCAACTCCCACCTGCTGGCGGAGACCGAGCGCGTGTGTGATCGCGTGGCCATCCTCGCGGACGGGCGCGTGCTGCGCGAGGGCCGGCTGGAGGAGCTGTCCCGAGGCGGAGCGCGGTGGGCCGTGCGCTTCGCGCCGGGCGCGGATGCAAGCTCGCTCACGGCGGCGGGCTTCCAGGCGGGGAGCTCGGAGGGGCTCTTCCACGTGGAGGCGGCGGACGTGGCGGCGCTGAACGCGGCGCTGGACAAGGCGCGAGCGGCGGGAGCCCTGCTGGTGGAGCTCAAGCGGGACGGACAGGATCTGGAGGCCGTGCTCGCCTCCACCGTGGGGGTGGCGGCATGAGGCCCGTGCTCGGAATCGCGGGGTACGTGCTGCGCGAGGCGGCGTCGCGCAAGTTCATCCTGGCCTTCGTGATTGGCATCACGCTGGTGCTGATCGTCCTCTCCGCGAGCCTGAAGCTGGAGGTCCTGGACGGGGCGCTGGCGGCCACGCGGCTGTTTGGCAAGGTCGTACCGACGAATATCGTCGCGGTGGACGTGGCGCTGCGGCCGCTGTTCCAGGCGTGCTCGTACGTCGTCTTCTATGGAGGCATCCTCTTCGGGATCGTCGCCTGCTCGGACTTCGCGCCGAGCCTCCTGTCTCCGGGCCGGATCGAACACCTGCTCGCCCTGCCCCTCCAGCGCTGGCACATCCTGGCGGGCACCTTCCTGGGCGTCATGGCGCTGGCGCTGGGCGGAGCGCTCTACGGCTCGGTGGGGCTGCTGCTCATCTTCGGGGTGAAGACGGGGTTCTGGACGGCGGGCCCGCTGATCGCGGCGCTGCTGGCCTGCGGGAGCTTCGCGGCGGTGTACGCGGTGATGCTCACCACGGCCACGCTGGTGCGCAGCGCCTCGCTGTGCGCGGCGGCGGGCTTCCTGATCTTCGTGGGAGGCATCATCGCGGGCTACCGCGCCTCCATCTCCCAGGTCTTCGAGGAGGGGCTGAGCCGGCAGGCCTTCCGCGCGGTGACGCTGCTGCTGCCCCGGCTGTCGGCGCTGGCGGACGCGTCCGCGGATCTGGCGGCCTCTCAGCCGCTGGAGGTGAAGTCCCTGGAGACGCTGCTGGCGGGAGTGGTGGTGTTCGGCCTGGGCGTGCTCGCGGTGGGCCTCTGGCGCTTCGAAGGGAAGGACTACTGATGAACCGACGGCGTGGCATGTGGCTCGCCCTGGCGGTGGTGCTGCTGGCGGTGGGCGCTGGGCTGATGCTCACCGGACAGGGCGAGGAGCCCGCTCCCCCGCCGCGCAAGGAGGTGGAGTTCCCTCGCATGCGCCGGGATGACTGGAAGCGCGTCGAGCAGCGGCGCACGCAAGTGATGCCGGCGCTCGTGCCGGATGCGGGGGTGGCGGCGGCCCCGCCCTCGCCCCCGAGGGATCCCGTGCTCGCGGCGCTGCCTCGGGGCAAGGGCCACTCCGCGGTGGTCATCGAGGCCAACGCCCTGCGCTACTCCCCCATCGGCGAGCTGCTGCTGGACTGCATGATGCGAGACGGAGGCAAGAAGCTGGACGAGTTCCGCAAGGCCAGCGGAGTGGATCCGCTGAAGGATCTGGATCGGCTGGTCATCACGGACAAGGGCGTGGTGTTCTCGGGAGACTTCAGCAAGGCCCGCTTCCAGGAGATGTTCCAGGAGCGAGTGGCCTCGGACTACGGCCCGGGCGCCCGGGTCTACGAGCCGGGCGATGTGATCGTCACCCTGGAGGACGGAGGCGTGAGGCGCGGCCGGGACACCTCGGCGTTCGGCACCTGGAACAATCAGCTGCTGGTGGTGGGGGACACCCCGGACTCCGTGAAGGAGGTGCTCGACCGGGTGCAGGGCGGTGGCTCCAACGAGCCGCCCGTCATCTCCGAGGGCAGCACCTACGGAGAGATGTACGGGGTGCTGTCCGTGGAGGAGCTCGCTCGGATGCTGCCCCCGGACCAGGGGGAGCTGGCGCAGCGGCTGAGGGAGGTGGCCAGCAACGTGGAGCTGCACCTGGATGCGAGCTCGGACGTGGCGATGGTGGCGCAGATCCAGGGCTCGGACGAGTCGCAGGTGACGGATCTGGGCAAGTCGCTGGGCGCGGCGCTATCGTTGGCCCGGCTGAAGGCGCAGGCGGACGGCAACAAGGAGCTGGCGCAGATGCTGGACTTCGCGAAGGTCCGTCCGCGCGGCTCGCAGTTCAACCTGGAGCTGGCCGTGCCGATCGAGGTCCTCAAGGAGCGCCTCTCGTTCTGCCGGGACGAGCGCAAGGCCACGGAGAACAAGAGCCCGGAGGTGCAGCCATGAAGCGCTCGGAGATGGTGGCGCTCGTCGACATGGATGGGCCCGAGTACATCCAGCGCTGGCTCACCTGGCGGCCGAGGGGGCTGGTGATCACCCCCGCGCAGCTGTGGGAGCCGAAGCCGCAGCCGACGCCGGAGGATGCAGCGTCTGAGTCCGAAGGTTGAAGTCCGCATGCCTCTGTCCACCTTGTGCCAGCGATGCGGGCTGTGCTGCGACGGGAACCTGTTCTCGACCGTGCCGCTGCGCCAGACCGAGGTGGCGGCCATGGAGCGCCTGCGGCTGGCGGTGATCAAGCGAGAGAACGGCACCTCGCCCGGGTTCACGCAGCGCTGCACGGCGCTGGAGGGCCGGTGCTGCACGGTGTACGCGGAGCGCCCCGAGGCCTGCCGCCGCTACCGCTGCCTCCTGCTGACAGCCCTGGCCGAGGGCGAGGTATCGCTGGAAGACGCGCTCAAGGTGGTGGACGAGGCGCACGAGCGCATCCGGGCCGTGGAGGAAGCGCTCCCCCCGGCCCGTGCGAATTCTCCCCGCGCCGTGCTGCAACGCGCGCACCAGGAGGATCAACCCGAGAACGGCGGTCCTCTGCCGCCACCCACCCGAGAGACCTGGCTCCAGACGGAGAGCTATCTCGATCGCCACTTCCGCGGGCGCCACCGCCGCTGAGCGCTCGGGTTAGTGCTCTTTGGGTTGGAAGCCTGGAACCCAATCTGATAGGTTACCCTTGCTATGCGGAATTGCCTACCCTCTCCGGCTGCGCTGCTTGTCGCCCTCGTGGCTTCCGTCGTCACCGCCAACGAAGCCAATGTCGTTGAGAGAACCATCAACCTCTCCGAGCACCCTGCCGAGACAGCGAATCGGATCTACGTCGCCGGTCGCATCGCTACTGTCCTCCGCTTCGAGAAACAGGTTGATCCAGCGCGGACGAGGATGCTCGGCTGGGAAGGTTGGTTCGAACCCCTCTTGGTGGGAGGCAAGAAGGTGGTGGTGGAGCCGCTGCGGGATATCGAGCCCGGTGATCGCTTCATGCTCCTAGTGACGCTGACGGACAACACAGAGATCCCCTTTGTCGTGACGTCGCGGGAGCAGCCCCTTGACGGTCGGCGTGAGGCGGATCAACAGGTCAACGTGTTCCGCAATCTGGAGTCGGTGAGCGCTGTGCAGGCTTCCCTCTATGAATCGCTCAAGCGCGAGCGGGAGCTTCGGGAGAAGGTCGGGCACTACGAGCAAGAGGATTCCATTGATCACGCACTCGCGGCGCTCCTGTCGAAAGGCGCGACGCAGCAGACCACCTTCCGTGCACATGACAAGTGGGTCCTCAACGATGGGGATACCGAGTTCGTGGTCCGCACCTTCACGGGCAAGGGAAAAGCAGGGGTCCTCTTTACGATCAGGAATCAAAACGGAGAGCATGCCTGGAAGATGAAGATGGCCCGCCTGTACACAGCACATGGCTGGAAGGATCGGCAGGTCGCCGTCCGCTCAGACCACGAATCGATCGCCACAGGAACGACGGGAAATATTGCCGTCGTTGTGGACAAGAGTGCCTTCGTGGAGGGAGACGGGGTAGAGCAACTCCTTCTAGAGATCTACCGGATCGATGGGTTCCGACAGGCCGTCGTTCTGCTGGATCCGAGCCTTATCCGTGAGTAAGAGCGCCGGTCATGTCCTCGCCTAAGACGCTCCTTCTTGTCTCTGCCATCCTACTCAGCACGGTCGTCGGATGCGCGACAACCCCCGGTAACGTACCGCTGCGACCGGATGGGAGCCCGGGACCGGAGGAATGCTCGGAGAAAGCGCTCGAAACGATGCGGATTCTTCGGATGCGCGTCGGTGACGCTGCGGACGTGGAACTCGACGCGAACCAGATCGACGCGCGACCCATCGTGCTTTTTGATGGCCCGGTCGAAAGCTACCTGGACGGCTCTCTTGGCAATCTCGAAGCCGGGACACGCTTGTACGGGCGGATATGGACCGGGGGGCATCAAGTTGTGGTCCGGTACTACGAGGCGCGACCAGTCGACGGCGACACGGTGAAGATCTGCGCGGTGGCCCGGCTTGGGAAGGGCCAACTCAGGAAGCGCCCGGACTCGAAGCCCGGAACGGCTGTCCTCGACTACTCTGGCGCATCGGCGTTCGTCGTTGACGCGTTCCGGTGACCCTCAAGGCTTTGCGTACGGTGTGGACTCTCGCCTCCCGGGCCTTGACCAACTCATCGCCACCTGCCAACGGCTTCAACTTGCCTTCAAGCTCTCCCCTCCTGTGGCATCACCTCCCAAGTCTGGAGAGTCCGTCTTCGGTGAACCCTTCGATCCTCTGCTCGCAGCGGTCTACCAACGTCTGGGCGCCGCCGAATTCGGTCCTCTCAGTCTCTACGGGCCCACTTCCGAGCGAGCAGGCCTCATCCCTCGAAACGAGTGGCTGAGGACATACGACGGGGTGCACCTCCGCTCTTCGCTCGTTTTCGGCTGGGAAGCGGGCTTTGCCTACTACTACGGCACTGTACCTGGACTTGCGGACTCCCGAGGCATTCAGCCTGTCATCTACATTGATGACTATGAGGCCAATACGCTGTTCCCATCGCCTCCAGCGTCGACCGATTCTTCGATATCTACTCCCACTACCTGGAGCTCATGGTCGTGGACCCCGAGTACATCTCTCAGGGTGTCACGGTCCTCAACTTCCCGTGGTCCATGACATCGCTCATCGCTCGGGATGAGCCTCTCATGGAGCAGGTCCTTGCTGCCCGCTTCGATGTTCTAACCAACAACTACCGAGATGCACTCGACTGGCTCCTGCAGTTACGAGCCATCCGCCCCTGACCCACGTCGGAGCCGAGACGTTCTGTAGGCTGGCGCCCGGCACCTCCCCCTGTTGCTGTAGTACCTGCTGCTCGTCCGGCAACACGCATGCCTCCCCAAGGTGGGCTCCTGCCCGCTCCATGTCCATCTTTGTGTTCGGGACACGAGCGCTCGCCGCACAGCCAGCGCGTCAGCAGGGGAACGATGGATGGGCACCGTCGAGGATGAAATCAAGCCGCTCGGAGAAGCCTCCTCGCAGACCGCGATCGAGCAACTCCTTCCGTTCGAGCGCCTCCTGAGCGAGATCTCAGCGGGTCTCATCCTCGCATCTCCGGCCACCGTTCAGCAGCACCTCCGGGCAGGTCTCCGCCGGCTCGCGGAGTTCTTCGACGTCGATCGAACCGTGCTCTGGGAGCAATCCGCCGACCACCAAGAGCTTCTCGAGCGCGAGAGCTATACGCGCCCAGGCACTCGGCTGGACCTACGGGAGGGGCCCGCGCGCATGAACCTCCCCTGGTGGCGCCTGCGCATGCTGCGCGGAGAGCTCATCCGCTTCAGCACGCTCACCGACCTTCCCCCCGAGGCCAGCCACGTCAGGGCCTTTGCCGAGCGCGTGGGGCTCCGCTCGTACCTGTCGGTGCCGATCTCGATTCAAAGTAAGCACCGCCACCACCTCGTGCTCGCGTCGTTCCGTCAGGAGCGCGTCTGGCCCGATGCCCTCATCCCTCGCCTGCGCCTGCTCGGCGAGATGTTCGCGGGGGCCCTGGAGCGAGTCCGGATCGAGCAGGCACTGCGTCAGAGCGAGCTGCGCTACCGTGAGGTCTTCGAGCTGACCTCCGACTGCATCTTCCTCCTCGACGTGACGCCCGATCTCCGGTTCGTTGTCACCCGGTTCAATCCGGCCGAGGAGCAGACCGTCGGGCTGTACGGTGTCGAGGGGAGATTCCTGGACGAGCTCCTCCCGCAGTCGCTCACCCGCACCCTCTATGCGAACTTCCGCCGCTGCATCGAGAGCGGAGCGTCCTTCTCCTATGAGGAAGCGCTCCCGCTGCCCATCGGCGTCCGCTACTTCCATACGACGCTCATCCCGGTGAAGGACGCCACGGGGCGCACCCACCGCATCGTCGGCATCGCACACCACATCACCGAACGCGTGGAGGCGGAGCAGACCGCCCACCTGCTGGCCGACGCCAGCCGCATCCTCGCGGAGTCGCTGGACTACCAGACCACGCTCGCCCAGGTGGCCCGCCTCGCCGTGCCCGTCCTGGCTGACTGGTGCGTCGTCGACATCCTGGAGCACGGCACATGCCACCGTATCGCGGGCGCGCATGTGGACCCCTCGAAGGAGCTGCTGCTCCAGGTGCTCGCCGAGCGCTACCCGGTGGACGCGGTTGCGTCCCAGCCGGCGAGCCAGGTCCTTCGCACGGGCCAGGCGCTCCTGCTGGCCAACACCCCCGAGGACGTGCTCCGGGCCCACACCCGCGACGCGGCGCACGCGACCCTCATCCGCATGCTGGGCTGCCTCTCCCTCATGGCCGTGCCGCTCATGGCCCGCGGACGCATGCTCGGCGTGCTGACGCTCGTCTCATCACAGCCGGGGAGGCACTATGGCCCCACCGCGCTGCACCATGCCCAGGATCTGGCGCACCGGATTGGGCTTGCCCTGGACAATGCGCGGCTCTACCGCGAAGCCCAGGAGTCCATTCGCCTGCGGGATGAGTTCCTCTCCATCGCGTCCCACGAGCTCCGCACTCCCATTACGTCGCTCAACCTCGCCACTCAGGCGCTGCTCGACCCGCAGCTCCAGCCGTCCCCGGAGAAACTGCATCGCACGCTGCGGCTCGTGCGGCGGCAGATCGATCGGCTCACCCGCCTGATCGAGGAGATCCTGACCGTCTCCAGGATCCAAGGGGAACACCTGGAGCTGCACCGAGAGGAGGTTGATCTCATCTCGGTGGTGCGAGCGGTCGTGGCCCGCCTCGAAGGGGATCTGGCACGCGCCGGTTGCGAGCTCCAGCTCAGGCTGGATACCGCCGGTCCAGTCATCGGCCGCTGGGATCGAAGCAGGCTCGACGAAGTGGTGACGAACCTGCTCACCAACGCCATCAAGTTCGGCGCGGGCAAGTTGATCACGCTGGAGCTCGAAGCAGTGGGCGACGTGGCGAGGTTGATCGTCTCCGACCGGGGCATCGGCATCGCGCCTGAGAGGCTCCCCCACATCTTCGAGCGCTTTGAGCGCGCGGTCTCCAGCAAGCACTATGGAGGGCTGGGGCTGGGCCTCTATATCGTTCGAGAGATCGTGGAGGCACTCGGCGGCTCCGTGCGGGCCGAGAGCTACCTGGGCTTCGGCTCCACCTTCACGGTCGAGCTGCCCCTCCGCCCCTGGGAACAAGCAGGCCCCCATCACGCTGACGTCCACTGAGCCCGCTGAGTTCGTAGAGGTGGAGTACCTCCGCCACTTCGAGTTGCCCCCCCGTGGGCTCGTGAATTCACACGCTGTCTCCTGAGCCGTCTCTATGGCGAGGCGCTGGCACGAACAACGTGCGCACACCGCGCACGGCGCAAGGCCACTGCCTCCTCACACACAGCCCTCATGACCCAGGCTGGGACCAGCCTCTGGAGACCCCCATGCGCCACGTATTCACAAAAGGCAACGCGCTTACCTTCGTGAAGATCAAGCGGAAGACGATGCTCATCAAGCCCACCGACAAGTACGGACATTGGTGGATCGAGCTCAACCTCTCGAATGGCTCGCAGGAGAGCTACGGGTGGTGGCCCAAGCACCAGGTCACGAAGGAGAGCACCATCGCCGGCGTAGAGGGCGAGCTCAATGGCATCTCGAGCTTCCATGGCACCAGCTCTCGGGATCCTCACCACGGGGAGGCGGCCGACATCGAGTTCATCCCTGTCACGGCGTACGACACGACCGAGGAGGACATCGCCCATTCCATCCGCAAGTTCGCCCAGGAGTACAACGGCCAGTGGAAGTGGGTCTTCGGCAAGGGGCAGAACTGCCACTCCTTCCAGCGGGAGCTGATGGCCGCGGTGGGGCTGACGGACGAGCGGCCCATCACGGAGAAGGTGAAGGGCAACTGCATCGTCCAGTAACTCTCGCCGTGGGCGGGCTCAAGTCCCGCTCCTCCCAGAAGGACTGAGCTGCGGAGACGAAGCTTCGGAGCCCGGCTAGAATGCCGCGCTATGCCGGCCGCCACTCCCCTGTCGCACTCCTCCCGGATGTTGCAGGAGTACCTGGAGCAGGACGTCATCCCCCGCGAGGCGTCCATCGCGCGCTTCCTGTGCGGGCTGGGGATCATCAGCTGCGGGGCGTCCCTGCTGCTCTGGCCTGTGATTGGCCAGGGCCTCTCGCTGAGCATGGCGGGGCTGCTCGTCGTCCTGTCCGGCTACTTCTGGCTGCGGCTGCGGTTGTTGACCCGCGGCCGCTTCTCCCCAGCCATGCAGTGGGTGGACAGCGCCATCACGGTGTCCGTCCCCGCGATGGCCACCGCCATCGAGGTGAACTTCCATGGCTCCGTGTACGCGCTCACCTCGCCGCCGCTGGTCGCCTGGGGCGCGCTCATCGTGGTGTGCGCGCTCCGGGCGGGCAAACGGCTGGCGTACTTCGCCGCGGCGTTGGCGGGGATCGAATACTTCGTCATGTACCTGCTGCTCATGCGGCCGGGGCTGCCTGCCGCTCCCCTGCTCAACCTGACGATTCCGATGATGCTGGTGCGCTGCCTGTTCCTCTTCGCCTATGGGCCGCTGACGGCGACGTTGGCCAGCATCATCGTGAGCAAGGCCGAGGCGGCGCTGCGCGCCATCCGCGAGAACGATGTGATGGGCAAATACTTCCTCCACGAGCGGCTGGGCGTGGGGGGCATGGCCGAGGTGTTCCGGGCCACCTACAGCCCCGAGGGCGGCTTCGAGAAGCAGGTGGCCGTCAAGCGCATCCTCCCGGCCTACGCGGATGACGAGCAGTTCCTCTCCATGTTCCGGCGCGAGGCGGAGCTGGGCTCGCTGCTCATCCACCCCAACATCGTCCAGGTGCTGGACATGGGGAGCTATCGCAACACCGTCTTCCTGGCCATGGAGTACGTGCAGGGCCTGCCCCTGAACCGGCTGCTGCGGCAGTTGCCCACGCACCGGCTGCCCCCGGCGGTGGTGGCCTATCTCGGCGCGGAGCTCGCCTCGGCGCTCGCGTACATGCACGCGCGCACGAACTCTCGCGGCGAGCCGCTGGGGCTGGTGCATCGAGATCTCAACCCGCCCAACATCCTGCTGTCGCGCCTGGGCGAGGTGAAGCTGACGGACTTCGGGATCGCCCGCGCGGCCAACCGAGTCTCCTTCACCCATGTCCAGACGGTGCGCGGCAAGGCCGGCTACATGGCGCCCGAGCAGATCCAAGGCTACGAGGTGGACGGCCGGGTGGACCTGTTCGCGCTGGGTCTCACCCTGCACGAGGCGCTCACCGGGCAGCCGGCCCTGAAAGGGGACAACAACGAAGCGCTGATGGTGGCCGCCTGCGAGCAGAAGCTGCTGCCGCCCTCCCACTTCGTCGAGGGCCTCTCGCCCGAGCTGGACGCCATCATCATGGGGCTGTTGCAGAAAGAGCGGGCCCGGCGCACGCCCTCGGGCGAGGTGCTCCAGCGGCAGTTGCTGGCGCTCACCGGAGCGGAGGCGCCGCTGCCCCACGGCCGGCGGCAGTTGATCGAGCTGCTGGGCCAGGTGTCACCCCAGCCGTCTCCGGCCCTGGCGCCCTCTCTTGGCCTGGGCACGGACGAAAAAACCGCGCCGGTGGAGCGCCCCAGCACGGGTTAGTCCTCCTCGACGTGGGCTCCTGGAGTCCCAGGGGGTATGAACGGGCCGCCCTACCTGATAAGTTGGTGGTATGCGTCCGGATTGCTTACCCATTGGAGAGGTCCCCCCCTTGGGCGTCGTGCCTCGCCGGATGATCGCTCAGGTCATCCGCCCCTCGCGCTTCGGTGAGCCGCGAGCGGCCTTCCAGATGGAGGAGTTGGAGGTTCCCCCGCTGGGCCCGAAGGATGTGCTCGTCTTCGTGATGGCGGCTGGCATCAACTACAACAACGTGTGGGCCGCCTACGGCAAGCCGGTGGATCCGTGCAAGCTGCACGCGCGCTACGGGGAGCCCTCGGACTTCCACGTGGGCGGCTCGGACGCCAGCGGCATCGTCTACGCGGTGGGCGAGAAGGTCTCCCGCGTGCGCGTGGGCGATCACGTGGTGGTCCACTGCGGCCGCTGGGACGCGGACGCGCCGGAGCTCGCCGAGGGCCTGGATCCCACCTTCCACTCCTCGTTCCACATCTGGGGCTATGAGTCCAACTGGGGCTCCTTCGCCCAGTTCACGCGGGTGCAGGAATTGCAATGCCTGCCCAAGTGGCCGCACCTGACGTGGGAGGAGGCGGCAGCGCCGACGCTGGTGGGCGCCACGGCCTACCGGATGCTCCACGGCTGGGCGCCCCACACGCTGAAGAAGGGCGAGCCCGTGCTCATCTGGGGCGGCGCTGGGGGGCTGGGGAGCATCGCCATCCAGCTGGCGGTGCTCGCGGGGGCTCGGCCCGTGGCGGTGGTGTCCAGCGAAGAGCGCGCCCGGTTCTGCAGGCAGCTCGGCGCGGTGGGCATCATCAACCGCCGCAACTTCGATCACTGGGGCCAGCTGCCGCACTGGACGGACACCGCGGCGTACGACGCGTGGATGGAGGGCGCCAAGGCATTCGGCAAGGCCTTCTGGGACGCGCTCGGAGAGAAGCGCAACCCCACCCTCGTCTTCGAGCACCCGGGCGAGAGCACCACCCCCACCAGCATCTTCCTCTGCCAGACGGGAGGCATGGTCGTCACCTGCGCCGGCACCAGCGGCTACAACGCGACGGTGGACCTGCGCTACCTGTGGATGAGACAGAAGCGCTTCCAGGGCTCGCACTTCGCCAACTTGGAGCAGGCGTCCGCCTTCAATGCGTTGCTGCGGGATGGGCGGCTGTCCCCGTGCCTGTCGCGCACGTTCCCGTTCAGCGAGCTGGGCGAGGCGCATCAGCTCATGAGCGAGAACAAGCACCCGGATGGCAACATGGCCATCCTCGTGGGCGCGCCGCTCCCGGGTCTCAAGGACGGTCCTTCATAGGAGGTCCGGTCGACCGGACTCCCGAGGGACTCCAAAAGTCTTACCGATAAGACTTACGAAAGTCTTACCGGTAAGACTTCCGTAGAGGGGCTCGCTGAGCCTTCCAGATTCTGGAGGCTCTCTTGTAAAATCAGCCACTTGCAGATTCAAAGAAAACCGGATTGGGTTCCGTACCTTCTGGCACCCTCTGCCCCAAGGCCTTGCATGAAGAGCCCTCAGGTCCCTGCGCTGCACCCGGCCTTGCTGCCAGGCCTGATGCGTTGTCGCGGATTCGGAATTGAAGAAGGGCCGTCAGGTCGCGGGGTTGCGCGCGCAGAAGCGTGACCGGATTCGTACACCCCCCGACGGGTGCTCCAAATGATCGCCTGCCTGGTGGGTAGGTTGTGCTCGAAACTGCTCCCGTGGCCAGAAGCGGAGGGATGGGGCCGGCGAGCCCCATCCCCCCTATGCCTCTTTCCGCGAGCAGAGCGGACAGGGGCGCGAAGGAGTCGAGCATGGGTGGACTTCGAGGACAACAGCGGCGGCTGCTGAGGCAGGCATGTGTGCCCTGGGATGAACGGGTGAAGGACCCGCGCAAGGCCCGGGGCACCCGCCATGGGCATCTGGGACTGCTGGGGCTGGTAGTGGCGGCCTTCGCGGTGGGCAAGAAGGGGCTGAAGCAGTCCGCGCACCTGGCTGGGGACGTAGGGGCCCGGACGAGAAAGCGGCTGGGCTTGCCGCAGTCGGTGGTGGGCTCGACGCTCTGGCGGTTGCTGGAGAAACAGCCGCCGGACGGCCTGCGCGAGACGTTGCGGGCCCAGGCGCTGGCGGTGGTGGAGGACCCGAATACCCCCCGCCTGCCTTTTCCCCTGGGCGTGGTGAGCCTGGATGGCAAGAGCCTGTGGACCACGCACCAAGCAGAGGTGGAGGGGCTGGAGGCTGTCGCCAATGATGAAGAGGGCCGTGCGCTCTGGAGGCTGGGCGCGCTGCGGGCTGTGCTCACCAGCGCGCTGGCCGCGCCCTGCCTCGACCTGGAGTTCATCAGCGCCAAGGAGGGCGAGTCTCCGGCCTTCCGACAGCTTTTTCCCCGAGTGGTACAGGCCTATGGCGAGCACTTCGGGGTGGTGACGGGGGACGCGGGACTGACGGCTGCGTCCAATGCCAGCCTGGTGCGACAGATGGGCAAGCACTACTGCTTCGGGCTGAAGGCCAATCAGCCCACCCTCCATGAGTACGCGGTGAAGGCCATCGCCGCCAAGCAGTGCCCACCTCGAGCGCGCACCCAGGAGCGAGCGCACGGGGAGAGTGTGGTGCGCGAGCTGTGGACGCACGCGCTGGCGCCCGGCGAGGTGGACTTCCCCGGCGCGCGCTTGCTGCTGCTGGTACGCCAGCAACACGGCAAGGAGGATGGCAGCTTCAAGGAGGAGTACCGCTACTTCGTCACCTCTCTGGACACCACCGTCTTCAACTTCCAGCAACTGCTGCGGCTGGTGCGGGTGCACTGGGGCATCGAGAACCGTCACCACTGGACGCTCGACGTGGTGCTGGGCGAGGACGCGCGCCAGCCCTGCCGCCCGACGCGCACGGCCCTGGAGGTGGTGGCTTGGCTGCGGGCCCTGGCCTTCAACCTGCTGTCCTGCTGGAGAGCGCTTCTGCCTCCTGAAGGCCGCCACCTCGTGGAGTGGGCACGCGCGTGCGAGCTGCTTCGCGACACCCTCGTCCATGGTCGCAGGCAGGAGACGCGCCTCATTCCCGCATAAGGGCTCGCCGGCCCTCCCTCCGCTTCGAGCCGCCACAGGCCTCTATACCCACGGCTCTCAGCCGAAGGGCGGAGCTTTGCCGCACCGTGCCGCGCTCTCACGAGGCTGCCTCGCCCAATCGCTCACACCCGAGAACGCATCAGACCTGGGATACCGGCCTCGAACCCATTCAGAAACATCGCCGAAGTGGGTGCCGTAGAACTTGTCCGCGATGTCGATGGGGGTCTGCTCCCCGGCCACAACCGCTTTGGCGGTGAAGCAAAGCAGCAGAACGCTGCCCGCAGCCGCAACCACCGCCCCACCTGTGACCAGGGCTTCTCCTGCCGCAGCGCCAGTGCCTGCTCCTGCCGCGGTCGTGCCGCCTTGCGGCACCGGGCGGAGCAT